>JAKASY010000434.1 GCA_021817625.1 Bacillota bacterium
GAACATGCGCTTGAAGTCGTGGACCTGGATGAGGAGGAAGGCCGCGGCCCCGACCGAGACCAGGCCCACCGCCACGGCCCAGGTGCCCACCCTAAGGCCAGGCACGGCGACGAACGCGGGCCACAGGCGCATGACCACGTACAGCACCGTGGTCAGCTCGACGCCGGACAGGAGGGCGCACACCGGGGCCGGCGCCTGCGAGTGGGCGTCCGGAAGCCAGGTATGCATGGGGACGAGTCCGATCTTCGTGCCAAGGCCAATGAGGATCAGGGCAAAGGCGAGCGCGGTGAGCGCCGGCGGCATGTGCGGCGCCGCCTGGATGAGCGTCGTCCAGGTCTGGACGGGCGCATGCTGGCGCTCGATCGCCCACAGCAGGAGGAAGATGCCCAAGACGGCCACGGTCGCGCCCATGATCGTCATGACGGCATACTTCCAGGCGGCCTCGAGCGCCAGGCGGTTGTCGTCGAAGCCCACGAGGAACACGGAGAGAACCGTGGTGAGCTCGACCGCGACCCATGTGAGGGCCGGCTGCAGGAGCAGCGGGACGACGAACAGGGACGCCTGGAACAGGTTCAGGTTGACGAAGTAACGCACCTGGCGCGTCGGGCTGTCGGGGGCGATGTGCGGCACGTAGTGACAGGAGTACAGGGCCGCCGTGACGCCGACGAAGGACTGCAGGAGCAGGATCAGGCCCGCGAGCGGGTTGACGCCGATCCATGTGGCCACGGCGATGACGGCAAGGCGGTGGTCGACGGTCAGGGCAATGACGACGCTGAGCGCGAACGCTGCGGCGCTCGCCACGACCGTCGCCACCTGGGCGACGGACACGCGGCGCCAGAGAAAGCTGAGGACGGCCGCTGCCAAGGGCAGCGCGGGGATGGCGACGAGCGTGATCACGAGCCCCCCTCCCGAAGCGCGGCCAGGGCCCGGACATCCGTGCCGCCGAGGTGCTGGGCGATGGCCCTTGTCAGGATCGCCACGACGACCACGACCATGACGCCCTCGAGGCCGGCGGCGAGCTCCTCGATGGCGGAGGACGTGGTGATCGCGATGCCGGCGAAGAAGGCCCCGTTGTCGATCGCCATGAGGGCCAACACCTGGGCGACCGCCTCGCGCCGCACGGCGAGGGTGTATACACCGATGAGGACGGCCGCGAACCCGACCGGCAGGTGGATCGCGGCGTCCGGCGCGATGCCGGCGTACGGAGCGACGAGGAAGTACGCGAACGCGGTCAGGGCAAGCATGAGGACCAGCGACGTGGGCAGGTTGACCGCGATCTCGATCTCCCGCCGCCGACGCATCTCGGGCGTGAGCGTCCGGGTGATGACGGCCGGGATGATCGCAACCTTCGAGACCAAGGTGATGAGCCCAACCAGAAAGAGTCCGGGCGAGCGGTGAACGAGCGCGAGGATGAAGGTCGAGAGCGCGAGGATGAGCGACTGCCACACGAAGGCACGGAGCACGGCCTGGATCTGACGCGCGGCCATGAGGACGAACGAGAGCAGCAGGAAGACCATCGCCAGAAACGAGTTCAGGCCCATGAGGTCCAGGGCGCTCACCGGCGACTCCCCCCTCCCGCCGTCACAGGTGGAACGGCGCGGCGACCATGGCCAGGACCGCCGTCACGAAGGCGAGGCCTAGGAAGTCGGGTATCCGAAACAGGCGAAGCTTGGCGAGCGAGGTCTCGATCGCCGCCAGCACCACGACGAACGCCAGGAGCTTGAGCGCCACACGCACCACGCTCAGGGCGACGGGCAGCGCGGCCGCGTGTGCCGCGAGGCCCCAGGGCGCGACCAGCACATTGAGGAGCACAAGGCTCAGCACCATGATCTTGGCGTGCCCGCCCCACCGCACGAGGGCGGCGCCACGGCCCGAGAACTCGAGGGTGCGGGCCTCGTCGATCATCGCCAGCTCGAAGTGGCCGGAGGGGTTGTCCACGGGGATCCGTCCGGTCTCCGCCAGGATGATCATCACGAACGCCAGGACGATGAGCAGATGGGTCGGTGACACGAAGGCCACGAGCGAGGACACCCAGTGCGCCTGGACCACGTACGGGATCGTGGCGTTCGCAGCGAAGGACACGCTGAAGAACAGGATCACGAAGATCGGCTCGACGAGCGAGCTGATCATGCGCGTCCGGCTGGTGCCCATGGGACCGTAGGTGTTTCCCGCGTCGATCGCCGCGAGCGCGAGAAAGAAGCCGCCCAGGCTCAGGATGAACCCGGCGGCCACCATGTCGCCCATGAATGCCCAGAACAGAGGAAAGTCCGTGAGAGCGGGAATGAGCATGGTCACGACGAGCGGCGAGAGAAAGTACACGTACGGAGCGAAACGGAAGATCCAGGTGCTCTCTTCGGAGACCACCTGGTCCTTGTGCAACAGCTTGTAGAGGTCGTAGTAGGGCTGAAGCACGCTCGGGCCGACCTTCGACTGCAGACGCTCGACGAGCCGGTTGAGCACGCCGCGGAAGAGCGGCGAAAGGGCAACCACAAACAGCACCTGTATCGCATTCAGCACAGCGCTTTGCAGCACGCGCCTACCCCTCCGTCGCTTACGGCGTTGGGCGCATACGCAGGTCTGCGGAGAGCGACCTCAGGAGTCATCAACCGCTACGCGGTGGTTTAGGGCGGAGGCCCACGGCGGATTCCATCGCCGGAGGGGTCGGATCCCGGTCGCCGGCGCCTTGTGGCCGATGGCGGAGCCGGAGCGGCGCGCGGGTCTACCGTGTCGGCCCATCCGTACCATAGGCCGCTAACGGGTGTCAACCGCGCCACGCCTGCGGCTGGTGCGATCGCCTCAGTGCACGAACGAGCTGACGACCACCGCCGCCACCAGGGCGAACAGGATGGAGGCCACGTACTGGGCCACCGAGCCGTTCTGCCAGTCGCGCATCGCCGAGAGGAGTCGCGCCCCCAAGCGGCCTACGCGCAGATAGGCGACGGTCCACATGCGATCCGCGTAGCGCACCCGGTAGCGCCGACCCGAGCCGCCGCGCGGCAGGCTCGGCCGTTCCACGCGCACGCCCGCCCAGGCGGCGAGCGACAGGCGCAGGGGGTGGCTCATGCTCTCGGCCGTGTAGGTCATGGTCGGCGCGTACGCCGGGCGCCCGCCGGCCCATGGCGCCGTCCGGCGCGGCGGGCGCGCCATGCCCGGTGCAAGCAGCCGGACAAGCAGGTACGCCGCGCCGCCGAGGCCGAGGGCGATCCAGGCCAGGTCCCAGGGGGAGAGGATGGCGAAGGCCCCGCCCGGCGTGAGGACGACACCCGACGCGCCCGGCAGTCCCCTCCCCACGGCGGCGCCCACGCCGACGAGCATGGGATTGAGAGCGGGATCAGGGGATAGGGGTGTGATCACTGTGGGTCCTGGTGGGGACGCGGGCTGCCACGGCGGAAGCAGCCAGGGGCTCGCGAT
>JAKASY010000435.1 GCA_021817625.1 Bacillota bacterium
CGAGCTCAGCGTCGTTCCCTACCCGTACGGCGTCTCCGTGACCGTCGGCAAGGTCGGCGTCTCGGTGCCGGTCACCGCCAGCGTCAGCTACACGACCGTCGCCAACAACAAGCCGAGCGTCCACGCGGTGACCTCCGCCAAGGTCGTGGCGGCCATCGCCCTGCAGGGCAGCGTGAACGCGAAGGGCCAGCTCCAGACCGTGAAGAGCGTCACGCTGAAGTACAGCGCCAAGGCGAAGGCGTTCACCGGCAGCATTGCGACCAGCGGCCTGAAGAAGGGGCTGTACGTGGTCCAGGTCACCGCTTCCGACCACGTGTCGCCGCCCAACACGGGAACGGGCACGTCGCTCGCCTTCAACGTGAAGTAGGCGGCGTCCTGGCACCCGACCCGGGCGGCGCCACGCAGCCGATCGCGGCCGAACGCGGGGGGAGCGGGGAGGCGGGCCTGATGGCCGGCCCCCCGGCGCCCCTCCTGCATGAAGGGAGACTCGCAAGGGGTGGTGTGATATGGCCCGATCCGGCCTGCGCGGCCTGGTGCGCGCACTCGGACCGGAGAAGCTGATCGTCGTGGCGGTCCTGGTGTGGCTCACGCTCCTGACCCTCGGCAGCGGCCTCGTCTCGTCACCGTTCGTCGACCAGAACCCGACCGGGCCGCCCGTGTGGGCGCACACGATGTACCTGCACGGCCTGCTCATCGGCATGGTCGGCCTTATGGGCCTGGTCGCCATGGACATCTTTGGCGCCGCCCACAAGAGCCCGGTCATGCGCAACCTGGTGCTCTACGGCACGCTGGGCGCCGCCCTGTTCAGCGGCGTGGGCGGCATGTTCGACCACTCCGTGGACGACACGTTCTTCCTCTGGATGCAGATCGTCTCGTTCTTCTTTCTCGACGAGATCCTCCTCACCCTAAGCCTCGCGCTGGCGTTTCGGGCCGTGGAGACGCACTTCGTCGGCACCTGGGCGGCGGCGTTCGCGGCGATGGGCGGCTTCGCCGCCGCCGTGATGGGTCATATCGCCGGCTGGATCCTGGAGTTCGGCAACTGGCCGCCGGGCCTCATCGCCGGCTACGCGGGCCTCGCGGGCGAGACCTGGCAGAGCTGGGCCGTGAACCTCATCTCGGCCCACGCGCACCTCATGGTGCTTGCCGTCATCGCCCTCGCGGTGGCCATGACGTGCGCCTACTTCACGCGCCAGGAGGCGGGCGGCGCCCTCATGCGCTTCGGCCTGTGGTGGATGGCCCTCGGCATGGTCGCCACCGCCCTCGTGTACGTGGTCGCCGGCTTCTCCCAGGCCGAGCCGCCCACCCTGTTCGCCCACACGGTGAACGGGGTGCCAGGCGACGACTTCGTGACTGGCCTGGGCGTGATGCTCGGCGGCTTCGTCGCCCTCATAGGCCTCGCCGTGGACCGCCTGCCGGACGCGCTCGCGCGCCGGGGCGCCGCCCTCCTGAGCGCCTTCACCCTGGTCACGGTACCGGTGGTCGGCTACTACATCCAGCTGAACGAGGTCGTGTACAGCCACGGCATCGGCGCGACGACCAGGGCCATGGCGGACGCGGTGTACGCCTGGTTCCACCAGGACTTCGCCCTCTTCCTCGTGCCCGGACTCATGCTGCTGAGCCTCATCCTGCAGGTCTTCGCGCCCGAGGGTCGGACCCGCCAGGGCGCCCTCGTCACCTTCCTGGCCGGCAGCCTCGTGCTCTTCCTGGGCGCGATGCTGTACGTGTTCATCACCCCAACGCTGTTCGGTTTCGCCTTCTACGTGTCCACGCTGGGCCTCGCCCTCGTGTTCGCGGGCGTGGTGGTGTCCCTGTGGTCGATCGTCGGCCCGGCCCTGGCCGGGAGCGCGCCGGCCGCGGAGGCGGGTCGCCACCGGCCCGTGGCGTCGTGAGTGCCCGGACGGTGCCCCCGGCGACCGCCGGGGGTCGAAGGGAGGCAGGGCGATGAGGCGATCGCGCATCTGGCGGCTGGTGATGGCCACCGCGGCGGCGTCGGTGCCGCTCGTGGCCGCCTCGGCCGGCGGCCGGGCGGCGGGCCAGGCCGCCGGCGGCGGCGTCGAGGCGGCCGACGCGGGAACCGCCCCGAGCGCTCCCGCCTGGCTGCCCAAGGGCTGCGAGCTCATCCTGCGCGGGCCGAGGAACGCGGGCTACAAGGCCTGCCCCGCGCCGGAGGGCTTTCGGCCGCCGAACGGCTACATGCTCGCCAACACCGCGCAGGCGCCCAAGGTGCACGCGAAGACCGGCGCCTCGGGCGCGCCGCCGAGCGGCTAGCGACCCGCGCGGACCGGCGCTGGAAGGAGGGGTGGCATGATCGCCTGGCAGGACGGTGCCGCGGCGTGGCGCGCGATGGGCTCGCCCATCCGCCTGGTGCCCCTTGGCCGCGGCGACGCGGACGCCCGCGCCCTGGCAGCAGCGGTCCAGGCCGACCTCGAGGCGAGCGAACAGGCCATGTCGCGCTTTCGCCCCAGCGCCGAGCTGGTGCGCCTGAACGACCGCCTGGGAGCCTGGACGCAGGTCTCCACGCGCCTCTACGCCGCGTTGGCGTCCGCAGCCAGGGCCCACCGCCTCACCGGAGGGCGCTTCGACCCGCGCGTCCTCACCCGCCTGGAGGCTATCGGCTACGCCGGCGCTCCGCGCAAGGCGGGCACGGGCAGCCCGGACGGCCCCTGGCTCGAGCGGGAACCGCGTCGCCGCCGCGTCCGCCTCGAGGCACCGCTTGATCTCGGCGGCATCGGCAAGGGCCTGGGCGTGCGCTGGGCGGCGCGCGTGGCCGCCGCCGGCGCCCCCTCCTTCCTCCTCGACGCCGGCGGCGACCTTCTGGCGCGCGGTCGCGGCCCCGACGGGCGGGGCTGGCGGATCGGGGTCGAGGACCCGCGCCGGCCCGACGACCTGATCGCGGCCCTCCTCCTTCCCGCCGGCGGGGCGGTGTGCACCTCGTCGACCGCCCGCCACCGCTGGCAGGCTGCGGGGCGCCAGGTGCACCACCTCATCGATCCGCGCAGCGGCGAGCCCGGCGGACGGGGACTTCTGGCCGTCACGGTCGTGGCGTCGGACCCGGCCTGGGCCGAGGTCTGGAGCAAGGCCTTGTTCCTCGAGGGAGCGGACGGCATCGCCGCCGCCGCCACCGGCCGGGCCGCGCTCTGGGTGGCGGAGGATGGGCGCGTCGGCATGACCGACCAGGCCGCCGCCCTCGTGCTCTGGCTCGCGCCCGCCGCTCGCGGGCCGGCCGCTCCGTCCGCGCCACCGGGCCTTCCCGGGCCCCTCACGACTGTGCCCGAGTTCGCGCGCGTGGCCGCTTGGCGCTGACCTCGCCGGCCCCACGCCCTCGGGAGCAAGGGAGAGAGTGCGCATGTCCGCCAGACCCAAGGCCCCCATCCCCATCGCGGCCGGATTGCGCGAGCGCCGTGCGGCCG
>JAKASY010000436.1 GCA_021817625.1 Bacillota bacterium
CCGTGGACTCGGCCACGGCCACGTCACCCTGGCGCCAGAGGATGCGAGCGCGGATGGCCGTGAGCGCCGCCGACAGACCTCCGTACGGGCCGACCCGGACCTTGGCCAGGATGAGCTCGCGATCCACGTGCGCGCCATCCCCGAGGGCGCGCGCCTCGAGGATGTCGGTCAGGGCGAGGAACGGGCGCGCCAGACGGTCGGGGTCCTCCTGACAGTCCAGGAACAGGGTGATGCGCTTCACGTCGGGCTCGTCCGTGAGGCTGACGGTGCAGCTCTCCACGTTCCAGCCGCGCCGCCCGCACAGCTGGGTCATGCGGGCCAGGGTGCCGGGCCGGTCGACGACCAGCGCCATGAGGACCATCTCGGGACTCCTCCCTCCTCGTACGCCTGCCACATCGCGGTAAGTGCGAGGGACGGGAGGTATGCGAAACCAGAGGGGCCCGCCCCTCGCAAGGGGCGGGCCCCTCTGGCCCGCGGTACCACCCTTATTGCCCCGCCGCGCGGGGCCACTCTCCTACCGGTCTTGTTGGTAACGGCCGCGGTCGCGGCCGGCAGCCCCTACTCGGTTCAGGGCTGCGGCTCCGGGGCGACAGGGACTGGGGGTGCCCGCCGGCTCGCACCAACCGCCGGCTCTCTGAGGGCGCACCGGACCGCCCGCTCCCCTTCACTGCCTTTCGCGATGTGTTGAAGGGTCTATATACGACGCGCTCGTGGATTCTCCTGCACGCAGCCACGGGGCGCGCTCTGCCTACGCCCCACCGCCCTCGCCCAGCGGGTCGGGCGCCGCCGGGTAGGCCCCCAGCAGCCGCACGCGCTGGGCCTCACCCGCGAGGGCGGCCATCGCCCGGCTGCCGTCGGGCGACTCCGGGTGGCCTTCGAAGTCGAGGTAGAACACATACTGCCACGGTCCCTCGCGCGAGGGGCGGGACTCGATCTTCGTGAGGTTGAGGCCGCACTGCGCGATTGCCCCCAGGCAGCGGGCGAGAGAGCCGGGGACGTGCGCCGCCCAGATCACCACGGACGTCTTGCTGTCCGTCGCCGGCGCTGCCGCCTGCCGCCCCAGGAGGAGAAAGCGGGTCCGGTTGTCGTGCGCGGCCTCGATGTCCCGCGCGAGCACGTCGAGGCCGTAGCGACGGGCCGCGCCGCGCCCCGCCACGGCGGCGGTGGCCTCGGGCCTCTGCTCCGCCACGATCCGCGCCGCGCCGGCGGTGTCCGCGCTCGGCACCGGCTCGATGCCGTGCGCCTGGAGGAAAGGCGCGCACTGCATGAGCGCCTGCGGGTGCGAGCGTGCGAAGCGCACGCCCTCGAGGCCGAGGCCCGGCGGCGCGAGCAGGCAGTGGTGCACGGCCAGGATGGCCTCGCCCACGACCACCGCCTCGGGCGTCCCCAGGAGAAGGTCGTACACCTCGTGCACGCTGCCCGCGTACGAGTTCTCCACCGGCACGAGCGCCATGTCGCACTCCCCGGACCGGAACGAGGCGAACACCGCGGCGAAGGTGGGCCGGCCCACGCACTCGACCGCCTCGCCGCGGCCGGCGAAGTGGCGCATGGCCGCCTCCTCGCCGTAGGCGCCGGGCTCGCCCTGGTAGGCGACGCGGGTCACGGCGCCGTGCGCGCCCCCTCTGAGGCGCTGCCGAACAGGCGGGCGTACTTGGCCAGGGCACCCGCGGTGTACGGCGGTGGCGGCGCCTGCCAGGCCTGGCGGCGGCGCTCGAGCTCGGCCGCGTCCACGTTCAGCGTGAGCGCCCGCCCTGGCACGTCGATCACGACCTCGTCACCGTCCTCGACGAGGGCGATGGGGCCGCCAACGGCCGCCTCGGGCGCGACATGCCCGACCATCGGCCCACGCGTGGCGCCCGAGAAGCGCCCGTCGGTGATCAGGGCTACGGCATCCTCGCCCATCGCCCCGACGATCGCCGATGTGACCGCCAGCATCTCGCGCATGCCGGGCCCGCCGCGCGGGCCCTCGTAGCGGATGACGACCACGTCGCCGGCCTGGATGGCGCTCGAGCGCACCGCCGCGAAGGCGTCCTCCTCGCGGTCGAAGACGCGTGCCGGGCCGCGGAACACCGTGCGCCGGGCCGGGCCGGTGACCTTGGTGACGGCCCCCTCGGGCGCGAGGTTGCCGAACAGGATCGTGAGGCTGCCCTGGGCGTCGATCGGCCGCTCGGCCGGCGACACGACGTCCTGGGGCGCGTCGTCGAGGGCGTACGCCTCGAGGTTCTCGCTTACCGTGCGGCCCGTGACGGTCAGGCAGTCGCCGTTGAGCGCCCCGATCCGCAGGAGCTCGCGCATCACGCGCGGCACGCCGCCGGCCGCGTCGAGGTCGGACATGTGGTAGCGCCCCGCCGGCTTCATGTCGGCCAGGTGCGGCGTGCGCGCCGCCACCTCGTTGAACACCTCGATCGGCAGGTCGACGCCAGCCTCGTGGGCGATCGCGAGGATGTGCAGGACGGCGTTGGTGGAGCCGCCGATCGCGGTGGCGACGGCGATCGCGTTCTCGAACGCCTCGCGCGTCATGATGTCGCGCGGCCGGATGCCCAGGCGCAGGAGCTCCACGACCTGGCGCCCGCTCGCCTGGGCGCTTTCGGCGCGGCGCGTGGCAACGGCCGGGATGGAAGCGCTCCCCGGCAGCATCATGCCGAGAGCCTCCGCCACCGAGCCCATCGTGTTCGCCGTGTACATGCCGGCACAGGTGCCGGCGCCCGGGCAGACGCTCCGCTCCACCCTCTCCAGGTCGGCCGGCGAGAGCTTGCCGCTCTGGGCCCGCCCCACCGCCTCGAAGGCGTCCTGGACGCTGACGTCGCGGCCGTCGAAGCGCCCGGGGAGCATCGGCCCGCCGTAGACGATGACGGTGGGTATGTTCAGGCGGGCCGCGGCCATGAGCATGCCCGGCACGTTCTTGTCGCAGGCGCCCACCGCGACCAGGCCGTCGAAGCGCTCCGCGAAGCACACGAGCTCGACGGAGTCGGCGATCACCTCGCGGCTGATGAGCGAGCCCTTCATGCCCTCGTGCCCCATGGCGATGGCGTCGGAGACGGTGATGGTGCGGAACTCGATCGGCGCCCCGCCAGCCTGCCGCACGCCCTCCTTGGCGCGGACGGCCAGGGGGTCGAGGTGGACGTTGCAGGGCGTCACCTCCGCGGCGGCGTTCACCACGCCGACGATCGGGCGCCGGAAGTCCTCGTCGGTCAGGCCCACGGCGCGGTACATCGCTCGGTTGGGCGTGCGCTCCGGCCCATCCACGCTCAGGCTGCTGCGCTCTCGCCAGGTCTCGGCCATCGGGCGACCTCCTCGGGGGTAGGGACATGCGCCGTCGACCGCGGTCGGACCGACGTCGTCCTAATCTCCTACCACGCCGGGGCGGCGTTTCCTTCCCGACATGCCCGCGCCAGGGGTCGGG
>JAKASY010000437.1 GCA_021817625.1 Bacillota bacterium
CCACCTCGTCCCGGCTCAGGGAGACGAACAGGGGATCGAGGCCGAGGGCGGCGGCGTGGCGAGCGATCACGCGAGCGATGGCCGCACTCACGTCCGCGCCGCGGTGGCCGCGCAGGGCCGACACCACGACCACCTGCGCGTAGCCCGCCGTGCGCGCCCAGCGCAGGACCGTGTCGTAGCTCGCCTCGTTCATCGCGACGTCGTTGGTCACCGTGAACGGCCCGATCTGGCGGCGTTCCAGGCGGCGTGCGGGCGGCGTGAAGACAGCCAGCGCGGCCAGCATGCTCGCCGGCTCGAGCCCGGCGGTGAGGCCGGCGGCGAGCGCGGCGGTGGCGTTTAGCGCGTTGTGCACGCCCGGCATGGGGAGCCTCAGCTCGAGATCCGTCTCGCCGCCCGGCCTCAGGTCGGCCGGCGCGACGCGCACCCGCGCGGTCAGGCTGGCCGCATCCGGCTCGACCGCCAGAAGGCGCAGGTCCGCCCGCTCGCTCGTGCCGAAGCGAACGACGCGGGCCCGGGCGCCCTGGGCGAAGGCGAGGACGCCAGGGTCGTCGGCGTTCAGGGCCGCCACCGCGTCCGGCCCGAGGCTGTGGATGAACGCCCGCTTCGCGGCCGCATACGCCTCGAAGCTGCCGTGGAAGTCGAGGTGGTCGGGCGAAAGGTTGGTGGCCGCCGCGAAGTGGAAGGCGAGGCCGTCGATGCGACCGAGGGCCACGGCATGCGACGACACCTCGAGCACCGCGGTACGTGCGCCGGCGTCCACGCAGGCGGCGAGGAAGCGCTCGAGGTCGGGCGGCGGCGGCGTCGTCCAGAACGGGCGGAAGGCGCTGGCTCCGGCCCGCACCTCGGTCGTCGTCCAGTAGCCGGGCGCGACGCCGCTTGCGCCCAGGACCGCCGCCGTCATGAGGGCGGTCGTGGTCTTGCCGTTGGTGCCGGTGACGCCGTAGAGGTCGAGGGAGCGGCCCGGGTGGCCGTACAGGCGGGCGGCCAGCGGCGCCAGGAGGGCGCGCGGGTCGGGCGTGATGAGCGCCGGCAGACCGGCAGGCAGGCCGTCGCGCGCGGCGGCGACGACGGCCACCGCGCCGCGTGCGGCGGCCTCGGCGGCATGCTCGCGCCCGTGGCCCGTCTCGCCGGGCAGGGCGAAGAAGAGCGCGCCCTCGACGACGCGGCGGGAGTCGGTTGCGAGCATCGTCACCCTCTGGTCGTCGAAGCGTCCCAAGCGCTCGCCCGGGGCGCCTTCGCACAAGGTGGCAAGCGGCAGGGGGTGCATGGCTGGCACGGTCACCCCTCCTCGGCTAGATCGGTCGCCAGAGCACGTAGGCGTCCTCGCCGTTGCCGAAGAAGCGCGGCACCAGACCGATGGCTCGCCAGTGCAGGCGGCCGAGGACGGCGAGCTGGGCCGCGTTCGAGCGGCGCACCTCGCCGAGCAGCCAGCGCGCCCCGAGGCGTGCGGCCTCGTCGGCGCCCGCCGTCAGCACGGCGGAGGCGAGGCCCTGGCGGCGGGCGGTCGGGTGCGTCGCGTTCGCGATCACGTGCGCCGTCGGGCCGAGGACCTCGAAGCCGAAGTAGGCGAGCAGCCGGTCGCCATGGAGGACGCCGAGGTAGCGCGTGCTCGGCTGCGCCCATAGGCGGGCCACCGCATCGAGGTCCAAGGGTTCCGGAAAGACCAGGCTCTCGATCGCGACGATCTGCGGCAGATGGACCGCGGCCAGCGGGCTGACCGCGGTCTCGGGGGCGGCGTGCGCCACGAACCTTCACCTCGCTCGCGGGCAAGGTATGCCTGGGGGCGGCGCGATGCCCCATGGCCGCACCAGGAGCGGAGGCGTCCGGGGCGAATGGAGCGGCATGGAGACGAGCGCGGAAGAGACGAGCGCGGAAGAGACGAGCGCGGAAGAGACGGTGCGCGGCGTGCCCTGGCGGCGTCTTGGACGCGCCGACAGCGCCCGGGCCGCGACCCTTCTGGCCGAGGCCCACCGGCGCAACCTGGCGGTTGGCGTCGCGCTGCCGACCGGGGCCATGGACGCGGCGGCCGTCGCGGCGGCGCTGGCGGACGGAGCCGCCCTCCTTGGCGCCGGGACGGGCGCGGACGGTCCTCTGCGCGCCATGGCGGCCGTGTGGCCCGACGGCGAAATCGGCCTCATCGCGGTCGCCGACGCCGAGGCGGGCCACGGTCTCGGGGACGCCGCCCTGGCGGCGGCCGAGGGCTTGGCCTTCGCCCTCGGCCACGATCGCGTGTACCTGCGCACGGCGAGCGCCCACCCTTGGCTTGCGGCCTGGTACCGGCGGCGCGGCTACGTGGAGGAGGCGGTGCCCGGCGCGACGACCGCCTGCGACCTGCGCCTGTCGCGCGACCTGGCCCAAACCTGGCGACCGAGCGCGCGACGGCGCTGCGCGTGGGCGGACACGGGGGCCCGGCTCGCCGCCTACCACGACGTCGAGTGGGGCATCTGGGTCGAGGGCGAGCGCGACCTGTTCGAGCGCCTGAGCCTCGAGGTCTTTCAGACGGGCCTGAGTTGGCGTGCGGTGCTTGCCAAGCGCGCGGCTCTGCGCGCCGGCCTCCTTGGCTTCGAGCCGGACCGGCTGGCCGCGGCGGACGCGGCGGACGAGGCGCGCTTTCTCGCGACGCCCGGCGTGATCCGCAGTCCGCGCAAGTTCTGGGCCACGGTGCACAACGCCCGCAGCGTCGCAGCGCTCAGGCAGGAGCACGGCTCGTTCGCCGCCTACCTGCGGGGCCGGCCGGCGGCGGCGGCCTACGAGGAGCTAAGGCCTCGTCTGCGCTTCTTCGGGCCGAGCGTGGCGCAGAGCTTTTTCGAGAGCGTCGGCCTGGTGCCGGCGCCGCACGCGGCCCCCTGCGACAGGGCGACGGCATCGCCGCCGCAGGAGGGAGGGGGCCGCCGGCCTGAGGCCTGAGGTTCGGCATCGCCTTGACGGGGCTTAAGCCCGGGCCGGAGGATGGAGCCCTGGCAGCCGGGGCATGGGGGAGGTGGCGGCCGGTGCCCAGCGCGATCATTCGGCTTCGCCTGCTCGTGGCCGGTGTCATCGCCGTCGCGGCCGGCCCCCCCGTGAGGCCCCCAGCCCTCCGGCGCGCGACCCCGCGCCGGGGCGAGGCCCGCGGGCCTTTCGAACCTCCCGCGCGGCGACAAGCAGAAGGTGGCGGTTGCCCGCGCCCTGCTCACGGCCATGGCGCTTGTCCTGCTTGACGAACCGACGACGGGTCTCGACCCGAAGTCCAAGCGGGACGTCCAGTTGTTCGTGAAGGAGGTGCGCCGCGAGCACGACGCCACGGTCCTTCTGTGCACCCACGATATGCGCGAGGCGGAGCTTCTCTGCCATCGCGTGGCGGTGATCGACAGCGGCAGCCTGCGCGCCGTGGGCGAGCCCGCCGACCTCCTGCGCCGCTGT
>JAKASY010000438.1 GCA_021817625.1 Bacillota bacterium
GACGCACCGACACATTCGAACCCGACACCCTCAACCGCATTTCCCGGCCGCCCCCG
This sequence comes from Bacillota bacterium, assembly GCA_021817625.1. Next base: position 57 of record JAKASY010000438.1, read on the forward strand.
GCTTGACAACGAACAGAAATGGAAGCCCGTCCCGTCCTCCGCGTGGAAGGACAGCAGCAGCGCGTACAAGACCAGTCGCACGCAGGCGAAGACGTGCGCCACTCCGGTCACGCGCTCGCAGACCCGCACGCGGTGGGTTAAGACCGGCACGCAGCCCGCGTCCTGCACGATCAACGGCTGGGTTACGTACGCCGAGGAGACCAGCGTCCGCACGGACAAGGGCAGCAAGAGCGTGGCCACCGGGCGGATCACCTGGGGCCCCTGGGGCCCGTGGTCAGCGTGGACCAAGAACGGCCAGACGCAGACCGATGTGATCGCCAGCTCTACGGTCTCGGGCTGCGGGGCGAGCGGCGGCGGCTCGGCCACGACGACCGGCTCGACTCCCCCGCCGCCGCCGCCGGTGACGATACCGCCCTCCGGCTCGGGCTCGACGCCGAAGACTCCTCCCCCGGTGGATCCGGTCCTGACGATCTACCCCCTCACGGTGATGACCGACCAGCCGCAGACGAACTCGCTCGCGTACATGGAGCACGCCGTGGCGATGCTGCGGGTGACTCCGGGTTGGACGATCACGGCGGTCAACATGACGTTCGTGGATCAGCACGCGAAAGTGAACGGCAACCTGAACTCGACGGCGTGCATGAACCTGACGACGTGCGACTGGACGTGGCCGGAGGCGACGTGGACCTACAAGGGCAGCGAGGCTGAGGGAGCGTTCACCGAGGGCTGGAACTGGTGGACCGGCTATTGGGATCCGTCGATGAACTCGCCGGGGGTTCAGACCAACCACACGCCGGACGAGGTACCGTTCACGGTCCAGTACACGGTTGCCGGGTTCGGGACGACGCGCAGCGGCCAGACCTCGACGGTGGTCGGGGTGCTGGGCAGCGTGAGCTACCCGAGGGTTGGTCCATGGGAACCGTAGCGTAAGGGGCGTCCACAGTCGCGGCCGGAATCCATGACCGCTACTCCTGGATCCCGACCCAAGAGCCGGTGGCCGTCCGAACGACGGGCACCGGCTCTCTTTCTTTGGGTCCGAGAATACCCACGGAGACGGAGGATGATGAGATGCGTCGACTCGTAACCGCGGCACTCGCGGCGTTGCTCCTGGTGGCGTCCGCACTGTCCCAGATGGGCGTCGTCAGCGCCCACAGTGCCCCGCACGCCACCTACCCCTACGGCCCCCCCAGCTGCATGGCGACCCAGGCAGGGCACGTCGACCAGCCGGGCACCTGGGTGCGGTGGCCGGTTGGCGTCGGCAGCACATGCTGGACGTTCGCGCCCGCGCGCAAGGTGCCCCCCATTGTTCCATCTGTTTACAGTGGTCAGGTTGCTTACATCGGCGCATGCACCAAGCCTCGCGACCTTGTGAAGCGCGCGGGCCAGGTGTACCCCTCGCAAGCTATGACATGCACGCTCGCGACCACCAATGGTGGCACTGCTGTTGTGCTGCGCATGCGTACGTATGTATGGGGTGCGCCGCCCACTGAGTACGACACGACATTTCAGAACACGTACGTCGTGACCACTCGCGACGGCACTGTCTGCGCGGACGGCCAGGTTGCCACGCTCAAGCGGTACATGTCGCAACAGTTGGAGATGTACTACTACCGCACGGGTCCGCGCGCGGGCAGCCTGGCCTTCACCCGGGATCTCCGCTGGACCCGGCAGGATTCCCCCGTCAAGGTGCTGGTGTCGACGGGCAAGACGTGCTCCTAGGTTCCTAGCGCACCGCCCGCACGCGGCGGTGGCCCGACGCCCCCGCCTCACCGTTCCCACGGCCCGGCATCCGTCATCGCAAGGGGCGAGGTTCCCGCACAGCGCGGGGCCTCGTCCCTTGCTTTTGTGCCCCCGTTCCATGTCCCACCGTCAGCCCGTTAGGAGGGATCGCGTGCTTCGTATGTTGTTCCGGCGCAGCCGCGCCCTGGCCGTCGCGGGTGGCCTCGTGGCGGCGGTTGTGGCGGTTGTGGCAGTGGCCAGCACCCTCGCCGCCAAGCGGCCTGCCGCTATGGCCACCCACGCCAAGATGAGCCGATCGAGATCGACATCGGTGTGGTGCGCCCCTGGTCCGGGCGTCGCGAAGCCCGTTGGCTGGCTGATCGTCACTGGCCGGGGCGTCACGATCCACGGCCACGCATCGATGCAGATCGGGTACCGGGTCGTGTGGCTGCCGCCCGACCATCGCCCCGCGAGCAGCCTCTTGTTGAATCAGGAGGCCACGCCGCTGTGCTCGTGGGCGCGCCAAACGCTGGCCAACGCGGTGGCGAAGTCCTGGCTCGACTCGCTCGAGAGCGGGTTTTGATCTACGGGAGCTGAGCACACAGGCCCGGCTCGCCTCGCGCCTGCCTCGTTGTTCTCGGTTCGCCGTCCCCGAGCCCGCATGGCCTCGGGCGGTGGGTCTCGTTACGTCAGGGGGTGATCTCACATGGGAAGCGGACCACTCGACCCACAGAACCAAGCGCCGCAAGCTATCCAAGCCCAGGTCCCGACGCAACAGCGCGCGCTGGAACGGGACCTGGACGCCTTGGCCAGCCGAGCGGCGATCACCGGGCTGCGGTTCGTGCGCAACCCGTCACGCGACCCCGACCAGAGGCTCGCTATCACTCGCAGCGTGGCAATGGCCTCGGGTCCGGTTATCGCCTTCCTGACGCTGGTCTCCGGTCAATGGCCGGGCGGCCTGATCTGGGCCGCCGTCTTCCCCGTCGTGTTCTACTTCGTCGTGGGCCGCCTCGCCCGCCGCGGCGGGTCGCCGGGCCCTGGGCAAGACCCGGTGGACTGGCGGCCTGGTCCGGCAGCGTACCGGCAGGGGGCAACGGTCACGGGTCAGGGCTCAGTAGCCCAGAGGACGAGGGCCAGGCCCCCGACTGGCCGAGGGCCGAGTGACCCTGCCCCGTAGCCCCACCGACGCGCCGTCTCCTCCACGCGAGGGGGCGGCGTTCTCTTTGTGAGGAGGTGATCGTGTGCCAAGATCCACGGACGCCGCGCACCATACCGCGACCGGTGGCCCTCCCAGCGTGCCGCCCACGCACCCCCACCTGACGTACGGGGGTGAGGGTGATGATGAGGCCGACTGGAAGCCTCGCCTCGACCAGCCTGGACCGCTGGCCGTGACGTGCGAGGGGTGCCGGATGGCCGTACCGTTCGTGGCCAGCGTCCAGTACCCGGTTGGACCGGGCACGACGGCGTACACGCTGTGTCTGAGCTGCTGCGAGCTGTGTGACGCTTTCGCGGCGCGCTACGGACGCGAGGGCCTTGGCGCCTTCCTCGAAGCCCAGCGCCAGCAGGCAATCTCTGAACAGCGCGCCGCTTACCACTCGGCCCAGGCCAGATC
>JAKASY010000439.1 GCA_021817625.1 Bacillota bacterium
TCCTCGACTGCGACAGCTACTGCTTCAGCGCTCCGCGCCTGATCGGCGTCGAGGGTCGGCCCGCGGTAGAGGGCGGACGGATGGTGCCGCCACGCGTCCACGGCGTCGACGTGATGTCGATGGACTTCTTTGTGCGGGAAGGCCAGGCGGTCATGTGGCGCGGCCCGATGCTCGGCAAGGCCCTGCGGCAGATGACGGAGGAGACCGCCTGGAGCGACCCCGAGGTGATGGTCCTCGACCTGCCGCCCGGCACCGGCGACATCGGCCTCGACGTGCACGCCTTCTTCCCGGCGGCACGCGTCCTCGTGGTCACCACGCCCGACCCCGCGGCGGCGCGCGTTGCCGTGCGCGCGGGCGAGATGGCCGCCCATGTCGGCCACGTCCTCCTGGGCGTGGTCGAGAACCTGAGCTACGCCGCCTGCGCCTGCTGCGGCACGCGCCAGCATCTGTGGGGAAGCGGCGGCGGCGACCTCGTGGCCGAGGCGCTCGGCGCGCCACTCTTGGCACGCGTGCCCTGGCACCCGGCGCTTGGCCCGAGCCGCGTGCCCGAGGGCCCCTCCGGCGAGGCGGCGGCGGTGTACGACGCGCTCGCGGCGGACGCCCTACGCGCCCCGGCAGCGGACGAGGCGCCGCAAGCACGGACAGCTTCAGCTCTCCAGTCGCGATCCTGAAGGAGGAGACCGCAGATGGCGACCACCATGAACGCCAACCAGATGGCGGCGGCGCGCATGCGCAGCCACCACGCCTCGATGGTGGAGGCCGTGGAGGAGCGTCTGGGCGCCTTGGCCCAGGCGGCGCTTGACCACTCGGACTGGGAGGCGGCGCGCGACGCCTTTGTCGCGCACGTGCGCACCGAGGTCCTCGCCCACGCCCAGGCGGAGGAGTCGACGATCTACGCCGTGGCGGCAACCAAGCCGAGCATGGAAAAGCTCATCGAGGCGATGACGCTTGAGCACGGCGCCATCGCCCGCCTGACCGACCAGGCGGCGGCCGCGGACGCGCCCGAGCGGGCACTGTCCGCGGCGGCGGGCCTTGCGGCGCTGTTCGCCGCCCACGCCGCGGGCGAAAACGACGTCATCCTGCCCCCGCTCGAGCGCGACGCCGAGGTAGACCTGGGCGACGTGCTCGCACGCATGCGCGCGGCCCTTGCGACCGCCCCTCCGCCCGCGCCGTCGCCCGAGGGTGCGGACGCCGACGTGCACCTGGACGTGCGCACGATTCCCCACGCCCAGCGCCACACGCTGATCTTCGGCCTGGTGAGCCACCTGAGGCCCGGTCAGGCACTGGTGCTGAGCGTCGACCACGACCCGCTCCCCCTGCGCTACCAGCTCGAGGCCGAGTACGGCGATGCCCTGCAATGGCTCTACGAGGCTGAGGGGCCGAGGGAGTGGCGGGTGGCCGTCCGCGTAGCGCACTAGTCGTACGCGGGCACGCAAGGAGGCGACCGGATGCTCGGAGTGCGCGTGCAGCCTTGGACGCTGCGCTTCTTCGCCGTCGCGCTCGCAAGCCTCGCCGCCGCCCTGGCCCTCGTGGCCCTGGGGCTCACCTACCCGGCCGCAGGGCTGTTCGATCCGGCCACGCTGGTGGCCGTCCACCTCATCACCATCGGCTGGCTGAGCCTGCTGATGCTGGGCGCGCTCCACCAGTTCGTGCCCGTGATCGCCGCCCGCCAGCTGGCGAGCGATCGCGCCCCGGCCGCCACCCTGGTCCTCGTGGCTGGCGGCCTCGGGCTCATGCTCGCGGGCTTCCTCTCCCTGCCGGGCGGCCCGCTCGCGGCCTACGGCACCTCAGTCGCCCTGCCGGTCGGCGGGGCCGGCGTGGTCTTGGGTGTCGCCGTCGCCATCGTCAACCTCGCCGTCACGCTGGGGCGAGCACGCCCCTTGCCGCTCTCGGCGCGCTACGTCGCGGCCGCGCTCGCGTTCCTGGGCGCCACCGTGCTCGTCGGCCTGAGCCTCGCCATGGGCCTCGCGGCGCCGGGCTTGCTCCCCGTCGCCCTCGCAGCGCCGCTCCTCGGCCATGGTCTGCCGCTGCACCTCATGGCGGGCATCGCGGGCTGGTTCACCCTCACCGCGATGGGCGTTGGCCTCAAGCTCCTGTCGATGTTCACCCTGGCTCCCGAGGAGCGCGGCCATGTGGGCGAGGCCGCCTGGGCTCTCGCGGCCGGCGGCCTGGGCCTGGCCTTCGCGTCGGGCCTCGCTGCGGCCTTCGCCGCCGCGCCGGCCCTTCGGCTCCTGGAGGGCGCGGGCCTCGGCCTTGCCGCGGCCGGGGTGGCCCTGTTCCTTGTGGACATGGTCCGCATGGTTCGCGCCCGCCGGCGGCGCGTGCTTGAGCTCAACGCCCGCTATGGCGTGGTCGCGCTTGGGTTCCTCGCCCTTGCCCTCATCGTCTGGGCGGTGCTGTACGTCCTTGGCGCGAGCCTCACCGCCTACCCGCCGCTCGTATTCCTGACGCTCTTCGGCTGGCTCTCCGGCCTGGGCCTGAGCCAGCTCTACAAGATCGTGCCGTTTCTCACCTGGATCGAGCGCTACGGCGCGCGCATGGGTCGCGAGCGGGTGCCGCTCGTGCAGGACCTGGTGAACGAGCCGCGCGCCGCGCCGGCCTTCACCGCGTACTACGCCGCCGTGCTCGCCGGGGCGGCCGGCCTCGCCTTGCACCTGCCAATCGTGGTGCGCCTGGCGGCGCTTGGCGCCCTCGTCGCGGTGGCGGCGATCGGCCGAGAGCTTGCGTACAGCCGTACCGTGCGGCCGCAGGGGGCCGGAGGCGCTCTGCAGGGCAAGGCCGCGGCTGGCACGGGCGCGCGCCAGGCTGGGCGTGCCCCGGGCACGCGCGAAGCACGGTGACGGCCGTCACGGCCCCCGGCGCGCGCCGATGCCATGCTTCGGACGCGAACTCGCACCCTGGACGCGCCGCGGCTCGGTGCACGGCGACAATAGCGATGGGCGGTGGGGGGAGAGCCATGAGCGAAGAGGTCGAGCTCGTCACGCTGGACGTGCGCGACGACCTGAGGGCCGGGCGCGAGCCGCTTGGACGCATCCTCGACGCCGTGTCCCGGCTGGGCGAGGCGCAGGGCCTGCGGCTGCTCGCCACGTTCGAGCCGCTGCCGCTCTATCGCGTGCTCGAGGCCAAGGGGTTCGAGCACGTGGCGCGCCGGGCCGGCAGCGCGGACTGGGAGGTGGTCTTCCGGCCACGGGCGGGCGGCGCGAGGCATCCGGCGCGCGCGGCCGCGGCGCCCCCAGGCGCGGCGGCCGACGGCGACATTTGGCCCGCGCCGGTCGCCCACGTGGACAACCGCGGCCTGCTCCCGCCGGAGCCGATGATGCGCATCCTCCAGGCGGTGGAGGAGCTCCGGCCGGGGGAGGTGCTGGCTGCGGTGAACGACCGCGA
>JAKASY010000440.1 GCA_021817625.1 Bacillota bacterium
CTCCGCGCGGGTCCCCGCCCGCTCCCCGGCCCGCGCGGCCCTAAGCGCCGCTCGCGGCGCGCGCCGGCGCCGGGGCGTTCTGGGCCGCCGCAACCGGCAGGATCTCGCCCTTGTAGATCCAGACCTTGACGCCGAGCTGGCCGTACGTCGTCGACGCCTCGGCGAAGCCGTAGTCGATGTCCGCCCGCAGCGTGTGCAGCGGCACCGAGCCCTGCGCGGTCCACTCGCGGCGCGACAGCTCCGCGCCGTTGAGGCGCCCGGACACCATGACCTTGACGCCCTTGGCGCCGCGCTGCATCGTGCGCTGCGCGGCCCGCTTGATGACGTACATGAACTTGGCGCGGCGCTCCAGCTGGAGGGCCACGCCCTCCGCCACGAGCTGCGCCTCGAGCTCCGGGGCCTTGATCTCCACGATGTCGATGGAACACTGGCGGCCCGAGATCTTCTCAATCTCCCGCCGCAGGCGCTCCACCTCCGCGCCGCCGCGCCCGATGACCATGCCGGGCTTGGCGGTGTGGACGGTGAGCTTCAGCCGGTTGGCCGCGCGCTCCAACTCGATGCGCGCGACGCCCGAATCATACAGCCGCCGCTTCACGTGCCGGCGGATGCGCTCGTCTTCCTCGAGGAGGGCGCCCATGCCCTTCGCCGCGTACCACCGCGACGCCCAGGGTCGGATCACGCCGAGACGGAAGCCGTTCGGATGGATCTTCTGGCCCATGTCCGCTCTCCTCCTCGGCCCTCAGAATTCGCTCTGGCGGACGACGACGGTGATGTGCGACGTCCGCTTCAGGATCGGGAACGCCTGCCCGCGCGCCCGCGGATGGATGCGCTTCGCGACCGGACCCTGGTCCGCCGTGGCCAGCGCAACGACGAGCAGGTCCGGGTCCAGGTCGTAGTTGTGCGTGGCGTTCGCGATCGCCGAACGCAGCACCGAGTCGACCAGCCGGGCGGCGCGGTTCGGCACGAAGCGCAGGATGGCCAGGGCCTCCCCCGCCGGCTTGCCGCGGATCAGGTCGAGGACGATCCGCACCTTGCGGGGCTGCGCGCGCACGAAGCGCGCCACGGCCCGCGCCTCGCGGACCAGGTCCTCCTCGGGTTCCCTGCGCGCCACGCGCTCCTCCGGCTCCGCCGCCGCGGGCCTCGGCTCCGCCGCACCCATCGCGCCCACCATCCCCCGCTCGCCTGGGCCCCCGCCCCTACTTGAGGGACGTGGAGCGCTCCGTGTGGTGCCCGTGCCCGCGGAACGTGCGGGTCGGGGCGAACTCGCCGAGCTTGTGCCCGATCATGTCCTCGGTGAGGAGCACCGGCACGTGCTTGCGCCCGTCGTGCACCGCCAGGGTGTGCCCCAGCATCTCGGGCACGATCGTGCAGTCGCGGTCCCAGGTCTTGAGGACCCGCTTCTCACCCTTGTCGTTCATCGACTGGACCTTGCGCAGCAGGCTCTCCGTGACGTAGGGGCCCTTCTTGAGCGAGCGCGACATGACCGTGTCCCTCCCCCGTGTCGCCGGGCGTCAGCCCTTCCGCCCGCGCAGGATGTACTTACCGCTCGGCTTGCTCGGCCGCCGCGTCTTCTTGCCGCGCGCGGGCTTGCCCCAGGGGGTCACCGGGTGGCGGCCCCGCGGCGCCTTACCCTCGCCCCCGCCGTGCGGATGGTCGACCGGGTTCATGACCGACCCGCGGACGGCCGGCCGCCAGCCCAGGTGGCGCGACCGGCCCGCCTTGCCGATCCGCACGTTCTCGTGCTCGGCGTTGCCGACCTGGCCGACGGTGGCCCGGCAGTCCAGCCGCACCAGCCGCACCTCGCGCGAGGGCAGGAGGATGTGGGCGTATCCGTCCTCCTTGGCCACGAGCTGCGCCTCGGTCCCGGCGGCCCGGCAGAGCTGTCCGCCGTGCCCGGGCTTCAACTCGATGCAGTGGACCATGGTGCCGGTCGGCATGCTCCCCAGCGGCAACGCGTTCCCGGGGCGGATGTCGGCGCCCGGCCCGCTGGAGACCGTGTCGCCCACCCCGAGCCCGGCCGGCGCCAGGATGTAGCGGCGCTGCCCGTCGGCATACTGCAGCAGGGCGATGTGCGCCGAGCGATTCGGGTCGTACTCCACCCGGACGACCTTGGCCGGCATGCCGTCCTTGTCCCGGCGGAAGTCGACGATCCGGTACTGGCGCTTGTGGCCGCCCCCGCGGTGCCGCACGGTGATGCGGCCCAGCGCGTTGCGCCCCGCGCGGGAGCGCAGCGGGGCCACCAGCGCGCGCACCGGCCGCTCGGAACTGAGCGCCGAGCGGTCCAGGACCGACATCTTCCGCCGGCCGGGCGACGTCGGCTTGTAGATCCTCACGGGCACGGTCCGCACCTCCCACGGGGTCTGCCGGGTCCCGGCCTACCGCAGGCCGTCGAAGAACTCGATGCGCTCGCCGGCCCGCAGCGTCACCACGGCCTTCTTCCAGTCCGGCCGGTTGCCGGAGCTCCGGCCCACGCGGCGCGGCTTGCCCGGCATGACGGCGGTGTTGACCTTCTGCACGTGCACGGACCAAATGGCCTGGACGGCCTGCTTGATCTGCACCTTGTTGGCGTGCAGCGCGACCTCGAAGGTGTACCGCCCGTCGGCGGCCCCCGCCGTCGACTTCTCGGTGATCAGCGGACGGCGGATCACATCGTGCGCGTTCATCGCTGCAGCACCTCTTCGATGGCCGCCACCGCGTCCTGCGTCAGGACCACCGAGCGCGCCCGCAGCACGGCCAGCGCGTTCAGGTTCGCGGCGGGCGTGACGTGCACGTCCTCGAGGTTCCGCCCGGAGAGGTAGACGTTGCCGTCCGCCGTGGCGGTCACCACCAGCGCCCGGGTATCGCCCAGCTGCAGGCGCTCCAGCACCGCCGCCATCTCCCGCGTCCGCGGACGCTCAAAGGCCAGGCGGTCCAGCACGCGGATGCAGCCCTCGCCGGTGCGGGCCGACAGCGCGCTGCGCAGCGCCCCGCGCCGAGCCTTGGTCGAGAGCCGCTGGCGGTAGTCCCGCGCCCGCGGCCCGAAGACCACGCCGCCGCCCTTCCAGTGCGGCGCCCGGTTGCTGCCCTGGCGCGCCTTGCCGGTGTGCTTCTGGCGCCAGACCTTGCGGCCGCCGCCGGAGACCAGCCCGCGGGTCTTCACGCCGACGGTGCCCTGGCGGGCGTTGGCGAGATAGCCCGTGACGACCTGGTGCATCAGCGGCACGTTGACCGGCGCGCCGAAGACCGCGTCCGCCAGGTGGATCTCGCCCACCGTCTCGCCCTGCATGTTGTAGACGGGAACCGTCGGCACCGCTCGTCGCCTCCCTGGGCCTTCCGCCTCGGGCCGGGCCGCGGCCGGCTTCAGCGCCGCGCCGCCGCCCGCAGGGCCTTCGCGGCCG
>JAKASY010000441.1 GCA_021817625.1 Bacillota bacterium
ACGATTCGCGACGAGGCCATGCGCGCCGGCGAGTTTTTTGTCAACCAGCGCTGGTTGGGCGGCACGCTGACGAACTTCGAGACCATCCGCAAACGCGAGAGCCGCCTCGTGGAGCTCGACGAGATGGAGGCGAGCGGGGAGTTCGAGCGGCTTCCCAAGAAGGAAGTCAGCCGCCTGCGCAACGAGCGCGAGCGCCTCGACAAGTTCCTCGGCGGCATCAAGGGCATGCGCCGCCTGCCGGCCCTGATGTATGTCGTCGATCCGCGCAAGGAGCGGATCGCCGTGACCGAGGCGCGCAAGCTGGGAATCCCGATCGTGGCGATCGTGGATACCAACTGTGATCCCGACGAGATCGACTACGTCATCCCGGGCAACGACGACGCGATCCGTGCGGTCCGCCTGATCACGAGCCGCATGGCCGACGCCGTGCTGGAGGGCAAGCAGGGCGAGCAGGTGAGCGTCGGCGCGGCCGCGCCGGAGCTCGAGGCGGCGGCCTTGGCGCAGGCGGAGTAGCCGTGCGCTTCGAGCCGGGAGCGACTGCGTGGAGGGCAGAGCGTTGACAGTAACCGCCGACATGGTGAAGGAGCTCAGGGAGCGCACCCAGGCGCCGATGATGGACTGCAAGCGCGCTCTGGACGAGACCGGGGGCGACATGGACGCCGCCGTCCGCCTGCTGCGGGAGCGCGGCAAGGCGCAGGCCGCCAAGAAGGCCGGCCGCAGCGCGAGCGAGGGCGCGGTCGTCTCGTACATCCACGGCGGCGGCCGCATCGGCGTCCTGGTCGAGGTGAACTGCGAGACGGACTTCGTCGCTCGCAACGCCGACTTCCAGGCGTTTGCGCGGGAGATCGCCATGCAGGTGGCCGCGTCGGCGCCACGCTACGTGCGGCGCGACGAGGTGCCGGAGGACGAGATCGAGGCCGAGCGCCAAATCCTGCGCGCGCAGGCCGAGGGCAGCGGCAAGCCGGCGGCCGTGGTCGAGAAGATGGTCGAGGGTCGGCTCGGCAAGTTCTTCGAGCGGGTGTGCCTGCTCGAGCAGCCCTACATCCGCGACCCGCAGCGGCACGTGGAGGAGCTCGTCACCGACCTCGTGGGGCGCATCGGCGAGAACATTCAGGTGCGGCGCTTCGTACGCTGGGAACTCGGCGAGGCGGTCGAGCGGGACAGTGCGCCCGCTGAGGAGCCGCCGGAGGCCATCCGGGTCTAGGGGGAGTCTCCGTGGCGAGGTCGGAGCAGGCGTCGCTCGACGGCACGATGCAGTACAGGCGCGTGGTCCTGAAGATCAGCGGTGAGGCCCTGGCCGGCGGCCAGGGTGTGGGCATCGACCCGGACACGGTCGAGGCGATCGCGGCCGAGATGGCCGAGGCGACGCGCCTCGGAGTGCAGCTCGCACTGGTCGTCGGCGGCGGCAACATCTGGCGAGGCAACGCCCCCGCCGCCAAGGGCATGGACCGCAACACGGCCGACTACATGGGCATGCTGGGGACGATCATCAACGCCCTGGCGCTGCAGAGCGCGCTCGAGAAGCGTGCCGTAGACACGCGCGTGCAGACGGCCATCGAGATGAAGGCGGTGGCGGAGCCCTACATCCGCCGCCGCGCGGTCCGTCACCTGGAGAAGGGGCGCGTTGTCATCTTCGCCGGCGGCACGGGCAACCCGTACTTCACGACGGACACGACCGCCGCCCTGCGGGCCGCGGAGATCGAGGCCGACGTGATGCTCAAGGCCACCCAGGCCGAGGGCGTCTTCGACCGCGATCCGCGCGAGCATCCAGACGCGGTCATGTTCGAGGAGATCCCGTACCTCGACGTGCTCAAGCGTGGCCTGCAGGTGATGGATGCCACGGCCACCTCCCTGTGCATGGACAACGGCATCCCCATCGTGGTCTTCGACCTCGGCGTGCGCGGCAACGTCCTGCGGGTGCTCAGGGGGGAGACGGTCGGGACCCTGGTGGGCGACGGGAGGCGGTCGCGATGACGACGCGGGCGGACGCGCAGGCGCGCATGCATGGGGCGGTGGAGGCGCTGCGTCGTGAGCTCGGCGGCCTGAGGGCCGGCAGGGCCTCGCCCGCGCTCGTCGACCGCATCACCGTGGAGTACTACGGTACGCCTACGCCGCTGCGCGAGGTCGCCACCCTGTCGGTGCCCGAACCGCGCCAGCTCCTCATCCAGCCCTGGGACCGCTCCCTGGTCGGGGCGATCGAGCGCGCCCTGCAGAAGAGCGACCTCGGGCTCATGCCGTCGACCGACGGTCAGGTGCTCCGCCTGACCCTGCCGCCGCTCACAGAGGAACGGCGCAAGGAACTGGTGAAGACCGTCCACCGGATGGAGGAGGAGCAGAAGGTGGCCGTGCGAAACTGCCGGCGTGACGCCCTAGAGGCGATCCGCGAGGCGGTGCGCAAGGGTGAGGTATCGGAGGACGCAGGCCACCGCGAGCAGGAGGAGCTTCAGCGCCTGACCGACCACCATGTGGCGGAGATCGAGGAAGTCGTGCGCGAGAAGGAACGCGAGGTCATGCAGGTCTAGCATCGGCCGGCGGCGCGCCGACGGGAGGGGGCCGAAGGTGCGACCTGGGACGGGCGAGCCGCCCGCGCTGTACGGGCTCGAGCCGGCCATGGCGATGGCCGAGGTGGAGCGCCTCGGCCTTCCTTGTAGCGTGCGTCGGTGTGACGACCCGCGCGGCCCGCGGCCGGGCGAGGACGTTGTGGTTGCGGCGCGCTGGCGAAGTGACGGCGTGGAGCTTTTCGTGGGCAGCACGTACGGCTGGCCCGAGGGAGCGGCGTGAGCACCGACGGGGTCGGCGCCGGCGGGCGGGCCGAAGGGGCCGCCCCCGAGCCGGCCAGCGCGCCGCCCCGGCCGGCGACAGCGCCCGTGCATGTGGCGATCGTCATGGACGGCAACGGGCGCTGGGCGCGCAGGCGCGGCCTGCCGCGGCTTGCCGGCCACCGCGCGGGCGCAACGGCGCTCGAGCGGATCGTGCGAGCGGCACCGGGGCTTGGCGTCGGCACGCTCACGGTGTACGGCTTTTCCACCGAGAACTGGAGTCGGCCCGCGACCGAGGTGCGAGGCATCATGCGCATCCTCGTCGAGTTCCTGCGGCTCAAGGCGCGCGAGCTCCAGCGCGAGGGCGTGCGCCTCACGTACGTCGGCGACATCACCGCGCTGCCGGTGGCGGCGCAGGCGGAGCTCACGCGGGCCGTGCGGATGACCGCGGCCGGACAGGGTCTGGACCTGGTGCTGGCGATCAACTACGGCGGACGGTGGGAGATCGTGGACGCCGCGCGCCGCCTGGCGGCGGCGGCTGTGCGCGGGGAGATCCGCCCCGACGACATCGACGAGCAGCGCTTTGGCGCCGCTCTCGCTACAGCCCCCTAC
>JAKASY010000442.1 GCA_021817625.1 Bacillota bacterium
CTGGGTGCCGACGAAATCCAGCGCGAGCACGTCGAACTCGCTCATCAGGCGGTTGGCATCGGCACGCGCGGCGCTTTGCTCGCGGTCGGCCGTCTGGCCCTGGGTGTCGGTCAGAATCGCCGTGAAATTGTTGATGTCCAGGGTCGGGACATGGTCGACGGCAAGCATCCCGTACAGGCGCAGCCACTCCGCGTCGAGGCGCTTCAGCGTCGCGTCGGCCTGGCGCCACTGGGCGCGGTCGATCTCGCCGCCGGCCGCCGCGACATCGGCGGCCGCCGCGGCCAGGATCTCGCTTTCCGGCACCGCCACCGTGGTCGCGGCCAGGCTGCGCGCAACCTTCGGGTGACTGGCCTTGACGCCCGTCCAGACGCTGCTCGGGCTGCCCGCAAGGTAGCCCGTCAGTTGCCGCCACACCGCCTGCCCGGACGTTCCGTGGTAGAGTGCCGCCAGGGCGAGCGCCAGGAGAAGCACGCCAAGCAGGCGGCCCGGCCACGGACCTTGCTGCGGCGGCGGCGGTGGTGTCCCGGTCGACGTCCTGTTCCAGCTGATCGTCTGCGCCCGCACGTTCCCACCCCTCTCCGGGCGATGCCTATGGCTCGTACCGCGCGCCTAGAACGGCTGCCCGCCAACATGCACGAACATGAAGAACGACGAAGGATGACGGCGCATGGACTACGACCCCGCCCGGCCCCAGCTCGCCGAACGCGACGTCGCCGGCTTTTTCGCCTACGACCTGCGCGTCGGTACGGTCCTCGACGTCCGTCCGAACACGGGCGCACGCAAGCCTGCCTACGTGCTCACCATCGACTTCGGCCCGCTCGGCGTGCGCACGACGAGCGCCCAGCTCACCCGCCACTACGAGCCGCAGGCGCTGGTCGGCCGCCAGGTCGTCGCGGTCCTGAACTTTCCGCCGCGGCGCGTGGCCGGCATCCGCTCCGAGGTCCTCGTGCTCGGCGCCTGCGGCGCGTCGGACGACGTGGTCCTGCTTGGTCCAGACCAGAGCGTCCCGAACGGGACGCCCATCGCCTGACGGCCCAAGCCAGCGGCGCAAGGGACGCGCGAGCGCCGCGCCCGTGGGGGCGCGGCGCCTGGTCCGTGGGCGGCGCGATCGCGTCAGCCAGAGGGGTGCCGGCAGGCGGGCCGGGGTCCATGGTTCGCCAGCGCACGGGTCATGATGGCAGCGATCACCTCGGTTTTGGCGTCCGCATACTGCTGCACGTACTTCCATTCGCGCGCCGCGAGCTCGCGCTTGCACCGCGCGTAGAGGTCGCGGTCGGCGGCCGAGCGGCAAAGCCAGTCCCGCAGCCGGAGCATGCGGTCGGTCTCGGCGCAGGCGGCCGAGAAGACGTGCAGGTTGACGTTCGTGTCCGGTCCCTTGAACAGCCGGTGCTCGAACCACTCGGGCTCGCGGATGGCAAGGGCGTAGCCGGCCCGCTCGAGGTCGGGCGCGTAGCCACCCTCGTCGGCCGAGTCGGGGACCTCGAGGACGATGTCGATGACCGGCTTCGCCGCTAGGCCGGGAACCGACGTGGAGCCGGCGTGCTCTAGGCGGACGACGCGCTCGCCAAGCGCGACGCCGATGCGCGCGGCTTCGCGCTCGTAGAGGCTCGGCCAGGCGGGATCGTAGTCGCGGATCTCGATGGCGCCCCTGAGCGGTGTCACGGCGCCAACCGTCACCTTGGCCAGCGCCTCGTCGTAGGCGGCGCTGTTGTCTGGGTCCGGCGTCAGGCCCACCAAGGCTCCCCCTTTCTTGGAGCGGGGGCTCGGCCCGGCCACGCGGCGGCCGGGGTAGGGAATTGGCTAGCGCCACGACGGGCGGCTGTCAAGGGCATGCCCCGCGCCACGGTCAACGGCTGGAGCCCGCCCCTGGCGCCCCCAGTGCATTAGGCGATCGAATACGGTTATGGACACGGCATGGGCCCTTCCTATCGACCCCACGCGGCCGATCTACGCGCAGATCGTCGATCACCGCGTGGGCCGCATCGCGCGTGGCGGCATTGCGCCAGGCGAGGCGCTGCGGTCGGCCCGGAGCCTGGCGCTGGCGCTACGGGTCAACCCGAACACGGTGCAGCGCCCCTACCGAGATATGGAGTCCCTGGGCGTGGCGGAGAGCCATCCCTGCCAGGGCACGTTCGCCCGCTCCGACCACGCCGCGCTGAGCCGCCTGCACAACCGCGCTGCCGAGGAGATCCTCGAGCGCGTCGTCGTCGAACTCCGGGGCCTGGAGCAGAACGCGGACGCGATCGCCAGCCATCTTGCCCGCGTCCTGGATGCGAGGAGGAGCAACGCATGGTCGAGCTTCGCGACGTCGAATTCCGGCACCCGGGCCATGCCCAGGCGTCGCTGCACGGCATCGCCTTGTCGCTGCCGGACGGCGCGGAGGTCGCCCGGCGAGGCAGGGCTCTAGGCGATCCACGCCCGGACGGCCTAGGCGCGCGACGACGACGGCCTCTACCCGTCCTTGACCGCCGCCGCGCATGCGCGCTTCCTCGAAGCGGCGTGCCCGGCCTGGGACAGCGGCCGCTTCGCCCAATTGACGCGCCTCCTCGACCTCCCGAGCGGCCCGCCGCCAGCCTCTCGCACGGGGAACGCGCCCGCCTGCGCGTCGCCCTCGCTCTCTGCCAGAACGTCGGCACCTGGCTTCTCGACGGGCCGTTCGGCGGCATCGACCCCGAGAGCCGCGAGGCGATCGCGTCCGCCCTTCGCCGGCTATCCCGCCGCGGAGGCGCGGACGATCCGTCTCGCGACGCACGAGATCGACGAGGTGGGGGCCCTCGCCAACCGCGTCGTGACGGCAGCCAGGAGAGCGGCGGTTCGATCGAATCGTTTGTCCGGGGATGGCGATGATCGCGCTCGTCACGAGGCGCAGGCGAGCTGCGGCGGGCGGCCCCAGCTCCTGTGGATCGCTCTCGGCGCGAGCGTGATCCTCATCTGGTTGTTCAGCCGCGGGCGCTGCCGGGGGGCCTTCGCTACGCGGACGACCTCGCCCTGTGGGCCGGGCTCTTCGCCGCGTTGGGCTGGGCGTGCGCGCGGTGGCACGGGAGTGGGAGAGCGGCACGGGCCACCTCTGGCTCCGGCTGCGTCCCTCGCCGCCGTCGCGGCTGGCCGCCAAGGGCATGGCGGCGCTCCTCGGGGCCGGCGGCTACTACGCCGACGCCGCCGTGGTCGGCCTTGTCGTGCTCGTGGTCTACCGCGCCGGCGGACCGTCCCTGGCCTTTCTCGTCGGCCGCGCCACACTGCGGTCGGCGCCCTGGCGTTCGGCGTCCGCTGGCTCGCCCCGGACCCTGCCCTCGCCTTTGCCGTCGCGTCGCCGCTCGTCGCCTTCGGCCTGGGCATCGGTCTTATAAGCCCGCCCGGACGCCGAGGCGTC
>JAKASY010000443.1 GCA_021817625.1 Bacillota bacterium
TTCCGATCTCGAGGCGATCGGCGAGGAGCCCGGGGACGGGGTGGCGCCTGGCTACGTGACGAGCGTGCTGCAGCCGGGCTATCGCCTGGGCGAGCGCGTGCTGCGAGCGGCCCTGGTGCGGGTGGCGTCCGCCGGACCTGAGCCGGCGCCGGCCGATCCGGAAGGCGGGAGCTGACATGGCGCGGGACTACTACGAGGTGCTGGGCGTCGGGCGCGACGCCTCCCAGGACGAGATCAAGCGTGCCTTCCGCGCCCTGGCCCGCAAGCACCACCCGGACGCCAACCAGGGCGACCCCGGTGCCGAGGAGCGGTTCAAGGAGCTGAACGAAGCCTACTCGGTCCTGAGCGACAGCGAGCGGCGCGCCGCCTACGACCGCTTCGGCACCGCCGATCCCCAGGCGGCCGGGTTCGGCGCCGGCGGCTTCGAGGCGGGCGCGGACCCCTTCGGCTTCGGCGACCTGTTCGATCTGTTCATGGGCGGCGCGATGGGCGGCCGGGCGCAGGGGCCGCGTCGCGGCGCCGACATCGAGACGGAGATCGTGGTGGACCTGCGCGAGGTGCTCGAGGGCGTCGATCGGACCGTCCGCTACCCGCGCGTCGAGCGCTGCGACACGTGCCGCGGCACGGGCGCCAAGCCCGGCACCGCGCCGACCGTCTGCCACACCTGCGGCGGACGCGGCCAGGTGCAGAGCGTCAGGCGCACGGCCCTCGGGCAGTTCGTCACCAGCCGCCCGTGCGAGACGTGCCACGGACGCGGGCGGGAGATCCGCGATCCCTGCCCCCGCTGCCGCGGTGCGGGTCTGGTGCGCGAGCAGGCCGAGCGCATCGTGCATGTGCCGCCAGGGGTCGAGGAGGGCCAGCGCCTGCGCGTTGGCGGCGAGGGAGACGCCGGGCCGGAGGGCGGGCCGCCCGGCGATCTGTATGTGCACGTGCGCGAGGCGCCGCACCCCGCGTTCGTGCGCAAGGGGCGCGATCTCGAGGCGCCCTTGCGGGTGGGGCTGGCGGAGGCGGCGCTGGGTGCGAAGAAGCGCGTGAAGACCCTGGAGGGTGAGGAAGAGGTGCGCGTGCCGGCCGGCAGCCAGGCCGGCCACGTGATCGCCCTCAAGGGTCGGGGCCTGCCGGGCCTGCGCGGCCACGGACGCGGCGACCTGCGCCTCGTCGTCCGCCTCGTGGTGCCCGAGCACCTGAGCGCGGAGGCGCGGGAGGCGCTCGTGCGCTACGCGCGGGCGATGGGCGAGGAGGTCGGCGACGAGGGCGACGGGCACGGCCTTCTCGGGCGCGTGAAGAGCGCCCTCAAGGGCTGAGGGCGGAGCGGGAGGCGGCGACCGCGGGCGTGCGGGTGCTTCTGGTCTACGGCGGCCCAAGCGCCGAGCACGATGTCTCGCGCGCGTCCGCGGCCGGCGTGCGGGCGGCGCTCGGCGCGGCCGGATACGACGTGCTCGAGGCGGAGGTCGGGGAGGACGGCCGCTGGCGCTCGGGCGCCGAGCACCTGAGCCCGTTCGGCGGGGCGCCCGACGTGGACGTGGTGTTTCCGCTCATCCACGGCCCGTTCGGCGAGGACGGCGCCCTGCAGGGCCTGCTCGAGTGGTGTCGCGTGCCGTACGTCGGCAGCGGCGTGTACGGGAGCGCCGTGGCCATGGACAAGGGCGTGATGAAGGCGGTGCTCTCCGCCGCGGGCCTGCCATCGGTGCGCTTCGAGCTCGTCGAGCGCCCAGACCTCCAGGACGGGCGGGAGGTCCTCGACCGCTGCGAGGCCCTGGGACCCTACCCGCGCTTCGTCAAGCCGGCCCGCCTGGGCTCGTCGGTCGGAATCGGCCGCGCGCTCGACGATTCCGGCCTGCTGGCCGCGCTCGCGGCCGCCGCCCGCTACGACGACCGCCTTCTCGTCGAGGAGGGCGTGAGCGGGCGCGAGCTCGAGTGCGGCGTGGTTTCCGGCGCGAGCGGGCTCATGACCTCCGTCGTGGGCGAGATCCGCCACACGCGATCGTTCTACGACTACACGGCCAAGTACGACCCCGCGAGCGGCACCCGCCTGGTCGTGCCGGCGCCGCTCGACGAGGGCGCGACGGCCCAGGTGCACGCGCTCGCCGCGGCGGCGTTTCGCGCGCTTCAGGCCCGCGACCTGGCCCGCGTCGACTTCTTCCTCGCCGACGATGGGCGGCTTCTTGTAAACGAGCTGAACACGCTGCCCGGCTTCACGCCGTCGTCCATGTTCCCGCTCCTCTGGCAGGCGAGCGGCGTGGGCGCGGCCGACCTGGCGCGCACGCTGGTCGAGAGCGCGCTCCGACGGGGCGCGCGGCTCGGGCCGGGCGGCGCGGGTACGGGCTCGGCCTGAGCGGCGGCCGCCCTCAGGCCGTGGCCTGCGGCCGCTCGAGCCAAGCGGCGAGCACGCCCAGGGACGGCCCCCAGAGCACCGTCGCCGGCACGCCCAGGACGCGGGCCACGTCGAGCTTGTCGTCCTCCCAGAGGTCCACCCAGCCCTCCTCGAAAAGGGACAGGGCCGTGGCCGGAATGCCGGTCCGCCCGGACAGGTCGGCACGCGTTACGCCAAGCGCGTGGCGCACCAGGAAAAGGCTGGCCGCGCCCGTGGCGGGCCGTCTCTCGTCGGCGATGCTGCGGGTCACGCGGGCCACCTCCGGGGGCGGCCGGGCCGTCCCATCCCGTGCGCGGCCTGTCCGCCATTCTGCGTCCAGCGTAACGGGAGCGGGGGCGCCGGTTCAGGACACAACGATCCTCCAACGAGGGACCTACGTCCCGGCCTTGGGGAGCGAATGGACGGCATGAAGCGTCCCGGTCACCAGGCGGCGCCGTCGCCCCAGCCGCGCTGGGCGTGCGCCGCCTCGGCGTGGGGCACGCTGAGACGGGCCGTGTGCACGGCCGGCACGGCGAGTACCGCGGCCAGGGCTATCGCGACGGGCAAGAGACGGGCCGCACGATCGGGCGTGTCGAACACGGGCAGGCGACCGACCACGATGGTCGCGGCGGCGCCGAAGGCGACCGTGAGAGCAGCGGCTGACAGGATGGGGCCGGGGGGCAGCGCGCCGACGAGCGCGAACTGGCCAGCCGCCACGATGGCGGTCCAGAGCGCGAGCGCGTAGCGCCCGGGGCCGCGCCGGCCGATCGCCCGCGCCATGGCGGCGATGCCCGCGCCGAACAGCAGGGCGGCCGGCGCGAGGGCGAAGAGCAGCGGCGCCGTGCCAAGCCCGGGTGCCAGGGCATAGAGCCCGAGGAGGGCGAGCACGGCAGCGAGGCAGGCGGCCGCGCCGCGCCGGCGTGCGCCCGCGCGCGGCGCCCGCAGGACGGCGAACAGGCCCGCAAGCGCGCCCCCGCCGACGAGCGAGAGCGTCACGAGGGTCGCGTGGCGGGCAT
>JAKASY010000444.1 GCA_021817625.1 Bacillota bacterium
CTTCAACTACCCGCCGAAGGTGAACAGCAAGATCGCCTCCCTGGAGAGCACGGTATCGTACGGCGACGCGCGCCCGCCGCGCCAGTGCCACGACGTGTTCGAGACGCTCTCGGCGGCGGCGGACCGCGGCCTTGCGGCCCTCCGCCGCGCCTGCCGGGAGGAGGCCGCGGCGCTGAGCGCCGAGGCCATGGCGGCGGGCGTCGCCGCCGTCCTGGTGCCGCCCGGGCTCGACGCGTAACGCGGTCGCCCGCGGCGAATCACCCGGCCGGGGCCCGCCGGCGGCCGCACCTGGCAGGGACGCATGCTGGTCACCCGGTGCCGCCCGAACCTGGGCGGGAGGGCGCCGCCGCCCCCGAAGCGCGACTCGTCGCGGTCGAAGGCGGCGGCGTCCAACTTGCTGCGCGCGCGCAACTTGGCACCAAGGATCCGGACCGCGGCGGTGAATCCTTCGGTGCATCGCACCGCAGCATCCTGGAGGGATTGAGCATGGCGCCTTGGCTCCATAGAGCCGCGCGGGCACTCATGGTGGCCGCGGCCGTCGTTGTGACCGAAGGGGCGACGGGGCTCGCGGCGGCGCCCCCGACGCCGACGCTCACGGTCGTCGGCTTCGGCGTGGTCAGCCTGCCGCCGGCGCAGGCGGCGCCGCCGCAGCTCGAGCTCAACTTGAACGTCCACGGCGCCACGGCGTCCGCTGCCCTGAAGGCTCTGGACGGGGACCTCGCGGCCATCGAGCGGCGCCTCAAGGCGATGGGTCTGAGGCCCTCCGCCCTGGATGCGCAAGGTCCGCCGCAGCTCAACTACATCACGTCCGCCGGACAGGCTGGCTGCAGGAAGGCCGCCAAGGTGAAGCCCGGCCTGACCTGTCCCGCGGCCGGGTTCGCGGCGAGCGAGGGCCTGCAGGTGACGTTTCCCAGCCTGGCATCCCTCGCCCGGGTCCTGAGCCGTACGGACGTGGCCAGGGGACCGGGCGTGCAGAACTTCTGGGTGAACCAGGGCGGCACACAGGCCGCCAGGCCGGCCGCCGCCGCCCTGGCCGCCGGCTACGGGGCGGCGCTCGCCGACGCGCGCGCGAGCGCCCTCGCCTTGGCGGCGGCCGAGGGGGTGGTGCTGGTGCGGGCGCTGAGCGTCACGGAGGGCGCCCAGGCGGACGGCGGCTGTGGCATGGGTGGCTGCGGTCCGACGTTCGGGGTCTCCCCGCCGCCCGTGGGGCCGAACCAGATGCTCGTGGCCGTGACGGTCACCTACGCCACGCGTCTGCGCGCGTAGGCCATTCGCGCACGCCGCGCCGGAAGGGGGGCGAGCCCGCGCCCTTGGCGGCGCGCGGCGGCCCGGCACGCAGGAAGCCACCCACGGTCCGCGAACATTCGCATGTCGCACGGCTTCGGCCGGCTTTGGCCGGCCGCCTGCGGCAACCGTGCCATGAGTGCCGGGGGCCGGGCGGTCCCGCCGCTCCCCGTCGACGACCACCACGGAGGGACTGCCCGTGGACGCGCCGCCTCTGATCACGCCCTCCGGCATGGCCACCGCCGCGCCCCTGCCCGACTCCGGCCCGGCCCTGGACGTACCCGAGCGCTCGCGCGAGTGGCGGGCGTTTTGGCGTAACCCCATCGCCTGGGCGGGCCTCGGCGGCCTCACCCTCATCGCCCTGTTCACCTATGTCGGCCCGCTCGTGTGGCGGGTGAATCCGTACACGCCCAATCTGCTGAACCTGCTCCACGGCCCCACGGCCGCGGACCCGCTCGGCACCGACAACCTGGGTCGCGACGTCCTGGCGCGGCTCATGCTCGGCGGCCAGCTGTCGCTGGAGATCGGCTTCATCTCGGCCCTGTGCAGCATGGCGATCGGCACCACCTACGGCCTGGTCAGCGGCCTCGCCGGCGGCGCCGTCGACACCGGGATGATGCGGATCGTGGACGTGCTCATCTCCCTGCCGAGCATCTTCCTCCTCTTGCTCATCGACTCCATCTTCCAGCCGAGCGCGTTCCTCCTCATCCTCGTGCTGGCCTTCACGTCGTGGTTCTACGTCGCCCGCCTCGTGCGCTCGCAGGTGCTCACGCTGCGCGGGCGGGAGTATGTGGAGGCGGCCCGCGCGGCCGGCAGCCGCACGGGACGGGTGATGGTGCGCCACCTCCTGCCCAACGTCCTCGACGTGGTCATGGTGGCGACCACCTTCCAGGTCGGCGACTCCATCCTCACGATCGCGGGCCTGAGCTTCCTCGGCCTGGGCCTGCCGCCACCCACGCCGAACTGGGGCGAGATGCTCTCGAGCAGCATGACGTACATCTTCCAGAACCTGTGGTGGCTCATCTACCCGCCGGGCCTCTTGATCGTCGCCGTCGAGCTGGGCGTGAACCTCGTGGGCGACGCCATGCAGTCGGCCTTCGACCCGCGCCTGGCGACGAGGGGACGGGCATGAGCCGCTACATCGTGCGCCGGCTCCTGCAGGCGGTGCCGACCCTCATCGGCATCACGATCCTCTCGTTCCTCATCGTCCACGCCGTGCCCGGCGGCCCAGCCCAGGCGATGCTCGGCCCGCGCACGACGCCGGCGCGCGTCGCCGCGGCCAACCGCGAGTTCGGGCTGGACAGGCCGCTCCCGGTGCAGTACGCGCTCTGGTTCTGGCAGCTCGTGCACCTGAATCTCGGCACGTCGTACTTCTACAACCAGTCGGTGGCCAGCCTGATCGCCCTGAACCTGCCGCGCACGCTGGCGATCGTGGGCATCGGCGTGACCTTCGCGCACATTCTCGCCATCTGCCTCGGCACCGTGCAGTCCTACAAGAAGAACAGCGCCTTCGACCACATCGTCATGGTCCTGGCGTACTTCTTCTACTCGATGCCGACGTTCTGGCTTGGGATCATCCTCATCGTCGTCTTCTCGATCGGCCTCGGCTGGTTTCCCACCGGGGGGATCTCGAACGCGACGGAGACCGCCGCCGGCTTCGGGGTGTGGGCGTCGCACATCATCCTGCCCGTGACGACGATCGTCATCGGCACCGTGGCGGGCTGGGGCCGCTACATGCGCGCCTCGATGAACGAGATCCTCATCCAGGACTACATCCGCACCGCGCGGGCGAAGGGCCTGGGGGAGTTCGTCGTGGTGTTCAAGCACGCCCTGAGAAACTCGCTCCTGCCGCTCATCACCCTGTTCGGCCTGTCGCTGCCCAGCCTGTTCGGAGGCGCCCTGTACGTCGAGGTGGTGTTCAACTACCCCGGCCTCGGGCTGCTCTTCTGGGACGGCGCCGTGCAGCGCGACTACCCGGTGATCCTGGGCGGGGTCGTGGTGATCGGTGTCGTCACGATCGCCGGAAACCTCATCGCCGACGTGCTCTATGCCCTGGTCGACCCGCGCATCCAGTACTGACCC
>JAKASY010000445.1 GCA_021817625.1 Bacillota bacterium
AGGCGTAGGCTTTCCCGGGCCCCCTGCGCTATTCGGCCAGGTGACGCGGCTGGCGGGCGCGCAGGTCGAAGCCGTAGCCGTCTGCGAGAACGTGCAGGAGCACGCCCGTGAGGGTGAGGGGCTGGTCGAGGTCCGCCTCGGAGGCGCTCGTCAGACGCACGCCGCGGGCGTCCAGGACGGTCACGGTGGCACTCCCGACGACGCGGAGGACGTCGTCGTCGCCCACCACGAAGGCGGTGTCCTCGTCCACCCCCACCCCGAGCAGGCCGGGGTTCTGGGAGAGCGCGGCGATCAGGCGGCTGATGCGGCCGCGCTGGGCGAAGTGCTGGTCGATCACCAGCTCGGGCAGGAGGCCGAGGCCCGGCGACATGCGCACGATCTCCCGACGCGGCGAGGTGTCCGAGCGGCCGCCGACGATCATCGTCGAGCTCATCGCGCTCGCGCCCGCGCTCGTGCCGGCGATCACGGCGCCGTCGGCGCTGGCGCGCCGTAGCGCCCGCTCGCACTCGCTGCCGCCAAGCACCGCCGTGATCCGCAGCTGGTCCCCGCCGGTGAAGAAGATGCCCGTGGCCTCGTCCAGCACCGTGACGGCCACCGGGTCCGACGCCTGACGCCGGTCGGCCACGCACAGGCCCTGGGCCGCCGCGCCCAGGCCGCTGAAGCCGCGGGCGTATGCCTCGGCCGTCGCCTCTGGGTCGCCGGCGGCCGTGGCCACGACCGCGACACGCGCGCGCTCGCCCCCGGCCAGGCGCACGAACTCGCGCAGGATGCGGCGCGGGCCGCTATGGTCCTCGTGGCCGCCGACGACCATGACCGGTCCGCGGCGACGGCGCGCAGGCAGCGCACGCGCAGCGGCCACCCCCTCGCCGCCAGCATGCAACCGCCGGACGCGGCCCATGCGTGCGGGCGCGGACCCCTGTGGGCACGGCGTCCAACGAGCTGTCGTCTCGCGTAACCGCCGTCAGGCGCGGGCGGCTGGGTCCGCAAGCAGAGCCTTCGCGACCGCCATGACGCTCAACGCTGAGTCGTAGAGCACGGCCAGTAGGCGGCCGCCCGCGCCGGTCACGTATGCGCTCCCGCAGCTGTCGCGACCCTCCCGCACGACGAGGCTGCCGCTTGCCCACCGGTAGCGCACCGTCACGGCCGGCTGCCCCACGTCTTGCCTAGGGCAGCCGAGGGTCGAGCGGGTGTCCATCGTCAGCTCCCGGTAGGCCTGGACCAGGCTGCCGACGGGCGGGCCGCGGAGGAAGGTGCGCGTCACCTCGGCGCCCCTCCCTCCGGGCGACAGGGTGACGGTCACGCTGGCGACGTGGGCGGGAAGCGTCGCCGCCAGGGGCACGGGCGGCGTCCACGTCGCCTTGACGACATACGCCACGGCCGTGCGGCCGCGACCGGCGGCCGCCCAGGTCACCTGCACGGCCAGCAGGTCCGGATCGGGGTTGGGCGTGAAGACCCATCCTGACACCGCCCGCGTGCCGGCACCTCCAAGCGTCATTGCGCCGGTCTGGGCGAAGCCTGCGCGCGCGAACGCGCCGAGCGCCCACGGACCAAGCGTGGCGGCGCCGCGCGGCACGTACCAGCGTGCCTCACGCGCGACGGTGTACGGTCCGAGGCAGGCGGAGCCCGCCTGCCCTGTTGACACCGGAAAGCCCGCCGACGACGCGGCGACGGCACCTCGCGGCAGCGGCAAGACAGCGGCGACGGCGGAAACGAGGGCCGTGGCGCCAACGCGGGCCGCGCGTGTCGCCCGGGCGGGCTCGGCTGGCTGCGGCAACGACGGCGCCGGTTCGCTCGACATGCAGGCGAGCAGGGGTCTCGGCCCCGGCGCCGCCGCCGCAGGGCACGCAGCGACGCCGACGGCAAGCACAGCGCCCAGGTTGGACACCGTGAGAATCCGGCGCAGGCGACCCCGTCCGGCCGTTGTGCGGTTCTTGGCTTGCGGCACGCACACCCCACCTCCGTGGGAAGGACGCTTCCTTCGCCGCCAAACGTTGGCTCGGGAGCCGTCCGCCGCGGCCCGTCGCACGGGCGCCCCCATCGCGGCCAAAAGGAGCGGGAGGCTTCGCCAGCGTACCGGCGGAGCCTCCCGTGCGTTGGGACGTCGTGGTCCTCAGTTGGCCGGCAGCACCTGCACCGTCGCCGCCACGGGCACCGGCGGGCGGCCTCCCGCCTCGTCGCGGCAGATCGTGAGCTCGACCGCCTCCGTCAGGATGTCGGCGTAACTGAAGGAGACCCGCCGCATGGAGGTCTCCTCCTCGAGTCGCACGACAAAGATGCTCGGGTACGTCCGCTCGAGGATCCCTTCCCGCTCATCCACCTTGCGTCGACCCTTGTTTGCGCGAAGCCGGATGCGCGCTCCGATCAGTCCGTCCAGGTCCCGCTTGATGTCCGCAAGCACCTTGGCCGCCAACCGCACCACATCCTTCCTGCCCGAGACGCGGCTGGAATGATTGTACGAGAAGTGTGCGCTTGCGTCAAGGCGCGGTATTTTACAAGGGGCCTTGTGACTTGTCAACTGCCCTTGGCGTGGTCCGAGCGACAATCGTTCGACCCGCGTCGCGCACCCTCGACGCGCTCGCGCTTGCTCAGCCGTTCTTCGTGTAGCGGTCCGCCACGCTCGACGCAGCGTAGGCGTCGGGCTTGATCTTGGCGAGGAAGCCGCTGCCCATGACCATGCCCACGATCTCGCGGATCAGCTCGCGCGTCTCGCCGTCGGGACCGATGTCCAGATGGATCTCGAGCTCGACGTCGCTCGGGCCGCGCTCGGCAAACAGCCGGCTCAGGTCACCCGCCACCTCCAGGCTGAGGGACGTCTCGTAGAAGATGCGCTGGCGCAGGGAGGCCATGCGCCGGTGGCGCACGCGCTGGTAGTAGTAGCGCGCCCCCTTGCCCAGGCGGTGGCAGACCACGGCCGTGACGAACACGAGGTCCTGGCGCGCCTGCGAGTCGCTGCCGACGATCAGCTTGTAGGCGGCGCTCGGCTCCTCATCCATGAACTCCACCAGGTCGCGGTACATGCCCTCCAGGCTGCGGCGCCCCCGCGTCGGGCTTATGAACCAGCCGGCGCTGCCGACAGGCATGCGCTGTCGCCTCCTCGCTCGCGGCCGGCCTCGACCAGCGCAAGCCATTCCTGCAGGCTCAGGGCCTCCGGCCGGCGCGTCGCGTCGACGCCCGCGCGGGCGAGGACGCGCTCGACCGCCTCCGGCGCGAGGCGGGCGCCATGACGCAGGGCTTGGCGCATGCCCTTGCGCCGGTAGCGGAAGCCCTGTCCCAGGACCTGGTCGAGGCCGCGGTAGCGCTCGCCCGCGAGGGCGTCCCCCCGCCGCGTTAGGAGGACCACGGCCGAGGCGACGTCCGGCCGCGGG
>JAKASY010000446.1 GCA_021817625.1 Bacillota bacterium
CGGCGGAGGAACCGGTAGATCCCCGGCGTCTGGCGCAGCTCGCCGACGAGCTCGTCACGACGCTGCTTGGACCAGGCGTCGCTTCCCTCGATGCGGCGCTCCAGGTAGGCGACGGGGTTGGCCCGCCCGATCTAGGCGCGGCCGCGCGCCTCGGGGCCTCTACCCCAGGCTCACGTTCCAGAGGCGCATGAGCCCATCGGGGTAGCCAACGAAGCCCTGCACCTTGTTGGAGCTGGCCTGGAGGGTAGCCGGGAAGTAGAGGAACACGTACGGCGAGTACTGGTCGAGCAGCTTGGCCGCGGCCCAGTAATACTTCGCGCGGACCTTGTCGCTCGTGTAGGTCTGCGCCTTGAGCATGTACTGGTCGATCGTGGCGTTGCCGAAACCGGTCTGGTTCAGGCTGCCGCCCGTCACGTCGAAGCTGTACGAGTTCTGGGACGGGTCGACGCGGCCGCTCCAGCCGAGGGCCATCGCCTGGTAGTTCTCCTTGATCTCGTTGCCCAGAAGCGTGCCAAAGTCGAGGAGCTGGATGTTCATCGTGATCCCGACCTGCTTGAGCATGATCTGGATCAGCTGCAGCTCCTGGTTGGTGATCGGGTCGTTGTCGCCCTGCATCGTGAACGTGAAGCCCTTCGACAGGCCGGCCTGGGCCAGGAGGGCCTTGGCCTTGGTCGGGTCGTACGGGATCACGAGGGACGGGTCGTAGGCGAACTGCGCGGGCGGGAACTGGGTGTAGGCGATCGTCGCGGTGTTGTAGTTGATGACCCGGTTGATCACGGCGCGGTTGATCGCGTACTGCAGGGCCTCACGCACGTCGACGTTGTTGAACGGCGCCTGCTTGGTGTTGATGTAGATGCCCTGCCAGCCCAGGCCGGCCTGGTCCCACACGTGGATGGCCGAGTCCGCCCTGGCCGTCGCCAGGTCCTTGGCCGCGACCGTGTCGTCGATCTGGATCTCGCCGGTCTTGAGGGCGTTGAGCTCGGTCGTCGGGTCGGTGATCGGGTGGAACATCACCTCGGCGACCTTGGGCAGTCCGGCCTGCCAGTAGTGGGGGTTCGCCTTGAGCTCGATGTAGTCGTTGCGCACCCACTTCACGAACTCGAACGGGCCGCTTCCCACCGGGTTTGCGGCGTAGGAGGCGCCCTCGGCCTTCACCGCCTTGGGCGAGCAGATCATGCCGCTCCGGCCGGCGAGCACGGTGAGCAGGGGCGAGAAGGGCTCCGACAGCTGGATGACCACCTCGTACTGCCCCTTGGCCGTGACGGAGGTGATTGGCTTCAAGGTGGACGCGCGGGCCGAGCTCGGCAAGCGGTCGCGATCGAGGTTGAACACCACGGCCTGGGCGTTGAGCGGCGTTGCGTCCGTGAACATGACGCCGTGGCGCAAGAAGAGGTTGTACGTCTTGCCGTCGTTGCCGATCGTGTAGTGGGTCACGAGGTCCGGCTCGACCTTCATCTGCGGGCTGAACTGGAACAGGGTGTCGTAGATGTTGATCATCACTTGCCGGTCCACATAGGCGGAGGACAGGGACGGATCCATGGTCACGATGTCCGACTGCAGCCCCACGTTGAGCACGCCGCTCGGGCCGGCGCCATGGTGGATGGCGGCCGCGAGCGAGGCGCTCGGCGCGGCCAGGGCAAGAAGTGGGAGCGCGGACAGGGCCGGCGCCAGGCGCCGCCATGTCGGAAACCTCATGCATCGGGCTCCTTTCGCCGCTTGGATCGTGGGCGCACGCACGCCCGGAGCACACGACGCAGGTCGCCGCATCGTGAGCTCCTGATGCGGTTCGCCTCGCTATCGCCTTTTCCTGTTGCTACCTGCACGCGTCAGGGCGCCGCGTCGGCTACCTTCGCGAGGCACGCCGGGTCTTCGAAGCGCGCGCTGTTCATCCGGGGCGTGACCGGATAGGCGATGATCGCCTCGCCGCTCGCGGCTGCGGCCGCCCGCGCCAGGGCGTCCACGGCGGGGGCGGGTGTGGCCGGGTCCAGCCAGGCTTCCCAGACGGCCTCCGGCAGGATGAGGGGCATGCGGTCGTGCAGCTTCGCCACCACACCGCGCGCCTCGGTCGTGATCACACTGGCGCTCTCGAGCAGGGTGCCTGGCAGCACGCGTCCGTTCCCCTCCCACAGGCCGGCGAGGGCGAAGGGCCGCCGGTCGGCTCGCCGGATGGCGAACGGCTGGCGGCGGCCCGCACCGTCCCCCGTCCGCCGCCACTCGTAGAAGGCGCTCGCGGGCATGAGGCAGCGCCGGCGGGCGAACGCCCCCCGGTACGCCGGCCTCTCGCGCACCCCCTCGAGGCGCGCGTTGAACATGCGGGCGCCGACGGCCGCGTCGGTCGCCCACGCTGGCACAAGGCCCCACCGCATGACCGAGGCGCCGCGTCCCCCGTCACGCGCCCGCACCACGAGCACGCTCCCCTGCGGCGTGATGTTGTAGCGCGCCGGCGCCTCTGTCCAGTCGTCGAGGTCGCCCACGGCCACGCCGAACAGCCGGGCGATCTCGGGCACCGGCTCGACCAGCGCGTAGCGGCCGCACATCTCAGGCCAGGAACTCGGGCAGGAAGCGGCCGCGCGCCACGGTGCGAACCGTGCCGCCGAGCGTGAGCTCGCCATCCTTGCGCCGGGCGAGGATGAGCTCGCTCGGGCGGCCCACCTTTTCCCCCTGCTCGATCACCACGCGCCGGCCGGGGGCGAAGCGCTCGTGGGCGGTCAGGTAGCGAGCCACGTATCCCGCGGCCGAGCCCGTCGCGGGATCTTCCGGGATGCCCAGGCCGTGGCCGAAGCCACGCGCCCGCGCCCGCCCATCCGAGTCAGGCGGGGTGAAGGCGTACACGAGGCCCACGCCGAGGCTGCGGCAGATGCCCGCCACCGCCGACGCCACGGGCACCATGGCGTCGAGCGCTGTCGCCCTCACGGGCACGAGGAGCTGGCGGTTCGGCCCCTCGGCCACCCGCACCGGCAGCCCATCGGGTTCCAGGTCGGCGGCGAGGCAGCCCAGCGCGTGGGCCACCTCCGCCACCGGCACGCCGCCCGTGAGGGTGGCGTCCGGCACGGCCGCCCAGGCCATGTGGCCGATCTCGTCCGGCCGCCGCTCCACCTGCACCCGGAGAACGGTTGCCGAGGTGCGCTGGCTCAACGCCAGCCGCTCCACCATCGGCGCCGTCTCAAGCGCCCAGACCACGGCGCTGCCGAGCGTCGGGTGGCCAGCGTAGGCGAGCTCGTCCGTGGGAGTGAAGATGCGCGCCCGGTAGCGGCCGGCGTCCTCGCCCGGCCCCCCCGCGTCGGGCACGAGGAACGTCACCTCGGAGAAGCCCACCTCGAAGGCGATGCGCCTGCACAGCTCCTCGTCCTCGATCACCTGCCCC
>JAKASY010000447.1 GCA_021817625.1 Bacillota bacterium
CCGATCTCTCGCGCTCCTCCAGCTGGCGCAGGGCAGCCAGCAGGATGGCGACGATCATCGATCCCTCCAGGCCCTCGCGCAGGAAGATCAGGAACTCGGCGATCATCCAAGCCCTCCCGGCGGCCGTTGCACGGGCACGCTCTTAGCCTAGGCTAATTTTCCGTTAACCTAGGCTGATGAGCAAGGAGATGTCAACCGGCAGGGCCCGGCCCCGAGGGCCTACGGCGACACGTAGGACGAGAAGAGCATTCCCTCCTGCCCGGGCAGGGGCTGCGCCCAGGCGAGCGCGTTCGCCACTCGCGCCGCGTCGGCGAGCGACAGGTAGACGCGCCCGTGCAGCCAAAGGGGCCGGAGCCGTCCGACGACGACCGGCGCGACCGGGCCGGAGGCGCCACCCGCGTAGGCGAAGCGCAGCCGGCCCGCGGCGCTCTCGAGCGTGACCTCGGCGTGCGCCTGGCGGGAGGTCAGAGCGAGGCGGCCGGACGCAGCGTCGAGCGAGGCGGAGGCGTCCGGCCACAGCGCGGCGAGGCCCACCCGGAGGAAGGCGGCCGCGTCGACCAGCACAGCGCCTTGGCGGGAGACGACGGGGATCGCTCCCGCCGCGGCGCCCAAGACGCCCACGAGGTGACCGTCTTGCACCGTGAGCGTGGAGTACGTCTGCACGAACAGGCTCCCGTAGATGCGCGCGAGCGTGTATGCCCGTCCACCGCTGGCGTCGAAGCGGACAGTGGCGAAGCCCTTCGCGTCGGTGGTGATGCGGGTGCCCGCCAGGCGCACGCCGGCAGCGGGGTGCCCGGCCGCGTCCACTGCCCGCACGCGCCACGTGCTGACCGCCCCGGCCGGCGCTCCAAGCACCGTCAGGCCGGTCCAGCGCCGAGCGGCCGACGGGAAGAGCACCGACAGCCGCGAGGCCGCGGGCACGGTCACCCGGTACGGCACCTCAAACGTTCCGGAGGGGCCGCCGGAAGCCAGCGCCAGCCGGTACTGCCCCTGAACGGGAAAGGCCACGCTGCCCGAGAAGCCTCCGCGGGCGTCCACGGCCAGCACGGTCGTGGCGCCGGCGGGGCTTGTGACGCGCACCGCCGACCAGAGCGGCCGGCCACTCTTGGCCAGAGGCACGGCGCCCCTGATCATGACGCGCTCGCCCACGTAGATGCCGCTCCAGCTCGTGCCCGCCGCCGAGCAGCACACGAGGTGAGGGCGTGTGCTGAGGCAGAAGCCCAGCACCGACGCGAGCGGGTCGCAGCCGTTGACCACGCGGGACCCGGCGGCTGGCGGCGCGGGCCGCACCGACGCGGCGGCCCCGGCCGGCAGCGCGCCCGGGGCGCCGGCGGCCACGGCCAGCGCCAGGGCGGCCGGGCCCAGTCTTCGAAGCCCGGGCGACCTCCATACGGACCTTCGCCGGCCTTGCATGCCATCGCCTCCCCGGGCCCAAGCCCTTGCGCCGCGGCGGACGTCGCGCCACGCCCTGGCGCCGCCATGCCCACACTGCGCCTGCGCGCGCGATGCCCCAAGGGCCCGTCGGCCCAGGCTGTCCGGCCGCCGTTTGGCCGGCGCGCGCTAGCGCTATACTCGGCTTGTCCCCGGCGGCGGGTGAAAGCCCGCCTCCACCGGGCCATCGCGAGCAAGTGCGACCCGCGCCTCCCGCCGCGCACGGACGAAGGCGGAGCGCTCGGCCGCGCATTGCCGGCGCGCCCGCGGCGGGGCGCCAGGGGGCCGCGCGGCGGTGTCGAACGCTGGACGACGACGGCTCGGCGTTCGGCTCGCCGCCGGACGGCGGAAGGAGGCCATGGGCTTGCAGTCGATTTCGCCCGAGGCGCTCGGGCCCGCGCTCGACGGCTTCGCGCAGCGCACGCTCTACATCCATCTCGAGACCACCGCAGGCGCCTACACCCAAAACGGCTTCGGCGCCTTCATCCGTGGCGTGCCGGTGCCCGTGCGCCGCCTGCAGGTGCACGGCGCCGGCCCGTACCGCGCCGGCCTGGAGACCGACGAGGGATTCGTGTACGCCGAGGGCCTCACGCACTGGCAGGCGGAGGGCCGCGACCGCCTCCAGCTCGAGGGCCACGACAGCGAGGGCCGCCTCACCGTCGCCCTCACGTTGAGCGCCGCTCCCCTCACGGTGGCAGGGGCGATGCGAGTCGTGCCGCCGGGGCGCCGACGCACGTTCGACACCCACCTGCCAGCCCCCACCGAGGAGCGTGCGCTCCTGCTCGTGTTCGGCCACCCGGACGACGAGACGTTCGGCTCGGGCGGCACGATCGCGCTCTATGCCCAGGCCGGCGTGCCCATCACCTGCGTCACCCTGACGCTCGGCGAGATGGGCCGCAACATGGGCGTGCCGCCCCACACCACGCGCGAGAGCCTGCGCGAGACCCGGACGCGCGAGCTGCGCGCGGCGCTGGACGTCCTGGGCGTCGGCGACCTCTGGATGCTGGGGGCTTGGGACAAGACGTCCGAGTTCCGCGACATCGAGCCCATGGCAGCGGCGGTCGGCCGCGCCCTCGAGCAGAGCGGCGCCACGCGCGTGCTCACCTCCCACCCCGTGTACGGCGGCCACCCGGACCACTGCACGGCGGGGCGGGCGGCGCTCTTGGCCGTGAGCCGCGTGAGCGCCGAGCGTCGGCCGACCGTGCAGTGCGGCGTCGGCATGCGGCGCGAGGGCCTCGGCGTCGAGCTCTGCAGCGTCGACATCTCGGGTGTGGCGGACATCAAGCTCGAGGCGATTCGCGCGCACCGCTCGCAAAGCGAGGGGATGCTGCACCGCCTGGAGGCGGAGCCGACGTCCGAAGAGATGCGCCGGCGCTTCAGCCGCGAGTACTTCGTGCTCAACCCGCCGCTGCCGGAGGACCTGTCCTGAACGCCGTCGAGACGCCCGAGGCCTTCCTCGCCGGCTACGAGCGCGCCGCGAACAGCCGGGACCTCGCGCAGGTGATGGCACGCATCGCCCCGGACGCCGTGTTCTGGTTCACGGACGGCTCCCACGTGGGCCGCGACGCGATCGCAGCGGCCTTCGGGCGCACCCGGCGCACGATCGAGGACGACCGCTGCGCCCGCCACGGCGTGCGCTGGCTCGTGCGAGAGGCCACCACCGCGGTGTGCGTCTACGCCTTCACCGCCGAGGGCCGCGTCCGGGGTCGGCCCTTCGCCGCGGGCGGCCGGGGCACCACGGCGATCGCCCGCCGACCGGAAGGCTGGCGGGTGCTGCACAAGCACCTGAGCCCCGAGTGACGGCAAACGTCTACGAACGGAGGGAGCCCTTGGCGGTAGAGCGGATCGGACGCACCGACGTGACGGCGCTCGCGGAGGGGGCGGCCGTGCTCGGCACGGGCGGTGGCGGCAACACATACCTTGAGATCGGAA
>JAKASY010000448.1 GCA_021817625.1 Bacillota bacterium
TTGTCACTACCTGGCGGGCGTCACGCTGGTCGGCGTCGTGCTGGCCGACCAGGGCCTGCGCTACCCGGACCTGCGCGCGGCCGCGCGCACCGCCCAGCTGCTCGTCCAGGCGGCAGGCAGGGCAGGGCGGGGCGAGCGGCCTGGGCGGGTCATCCTCCAGACCTACGAGCCCGAGCACGGGGCGGTGGCGGCGGCACGGCGCCACGACTACCTGGCCTTCGCGCGCGAGGAGCTGGAGCGCCGGCGCGATCTGGGCTATCCGCCGTTCGGCACGCTGGCCGTGGCGGCACTGAGCGGGCGCGACGCGGAGCGCGTGGCGCGAGCGGCCGCCGACCTCGCGCGTCTCGCCGGCGCAGGGGAGGGCCGTCGCCTGCTCGGGCCCGCTCCACCGCCGGTGGCGCGCGTCGACGGCCGCCACCGCCTGCAGCTCATGGCGGTCGCCGCCACGGGGGACGAGGCCCGCGCCGTCGCGCGCGCCCTCTCGGCCGCGAGCCTTCCGCCAGGCGTGCGCCTCGACGTGCTCGTGGACCCGGCGTAGGGCGGGCACCGCTCGACCGCACGCTGCCGCGGGCGGTATGCTCGTACCCTGGCGACACGGGTGGCATGGCTGGCCGGGAGGTGGGACGTCGTGGAGGGCTTGTGCCTGGACGTCCTCAACTCGGACTGGCACGACTGGAAGACCGCCGGACCGGGTGTCGACCGCCTCACGGAGCCCCAGTTCCGCAAGGACATTCTGGCCCGCTGGCAGCTCGATCCCGCGCTCGCCGCCGACGAGCGCGCCTGGCGGTCGCTCGCCGCCCTGCGCGCACGGCTCAGGACGGCGGCCGAGCACCTCGTGGCGGGCGGACTGCAGTCCGCTGACGTCGCGCACCTGAACGGCGTGCTCGCGCGGCGCGCGTGGTGGCGCCGCCTGGAGGCGTCGGAGGGTGGCTACCGGCTGGCGCTAGCGCCGGTACGACCGGCGGCGGGGGCCGACGAGCTCTTGTGGCGGACGGCCGCGTCGTTCGCCGAGACCGTGGCCGGCGAGGGCGCGGCGCGCCTCAAGGTCTGCGCCAACCCGGACTGTCGCTGGGTGTTCTATGACGAGAGCCGAAACCTCAGTCGGCGCTGGTGTGAGGCCGCCACCTGCGGAAACCTCATGAAGGTGCGCCGGTTCCGCTCGCGGCGGCGCGAACAGGCCTGAGATCGCCCGGCTTTGGGCCGGGCGCGGCGACAAGGCGGAGACGCGGTGCCGGACGCCAAGCCGGAGGGTTCGGATGAAGGGGCAGGTGCGATGGCGCTGACCGCCGAGCTCGCGCTTCGCGTGCGCGAGGACGAGGCAGGAGCCCTGGTGCGGGAGCGCGACGCCATGGTGGCCGCCCTGCGCCGCCGCTTTCCGGGCTGTCTCGCCGCCTGCCTGGCACACGAGGATGACGGCGGCTTCATCGACATCGTGCTCGCAGCCGCGCCGAGGCCGAGGAGGCCGCGCGCCTCGCGGCGTCCGCGCCTGCCTGCGCGGCGTGGGTT
Organism: Bacillota bacterium; assembly: GCA_021817625.1. The sequence goes on from JAKASY010000448.1 coordinate 1,507, forward strand.
CGCCATGTGGCGGAGCCGGGTGGCATCCACCACGTCGAGGTGGTGCACGCCTGGGAGCCGGGCGCCGCTCCGGAGCGGGGCGGTGGAGCGTCGGCGCCCGGCGGACCGACCAGGTGAGGCGTGGGCGCGCGCCACGGCGGGCGCCGGACGCCACTCCTCGAGGCGCCTTCTGGCGGTCGCTGGCCGCCAGCGTCGGGCGATGGTAGCATGGGAGTCACGGTTCGGCCCGGAACGCCGCGCACGGCGGGTTAGGAGCAGCGCTTTGATCATCCCCATCGTCCAGGAAGGAGACCCGGTCCTGCGCCAGGCGGCGCGTCCGGTGAACAAGTTCAACCGCAGCCTGAAGAAGCTCATGGAGGACATGCTCGAGACCATGTACGACGCCCCCGGTGTCGGCCTCGCGGCGCCGCAGATCGGCATCTCGCGCCGTATCGTGGTGGCCGACGTGGGCGAGGGGCAGGGCCCGTTCTTCCTGGTCAACCCGGAGATCACCGAGCGCTCGGGCAGCCAGGAGGGCTACGAGGGCTGCCTGAGCGTCCTCGGCTGGGTGGGCGAGGTCGAGCGCTTCCAGCGCGTCGTGGTGCATGCCTGGGACTATAGCGGGCGCGAGCAGTGGATCCGGGCGGAGGACTTCTTCGCGCGCTGCATGCAGCACGAGGTCGACCACCTGAACGGCATCCTGTACAAGGACCGGGCCACGCATATGGTGCGCCAGCAGGACGACGAGGGCGGCGAGGCGCGGGCGCGCGAGCAGGAGGGCTAGCGTGCTTACCTGCGCCTTCTTCGGGACGTCGGACTTTGCCGTTCCGATCCTCGACCGTCTCTGCCAGGCGAGCCGCCTTGCCCTCGTGGTGACGACGCCGGCGCGCGCGGGCGACCGCGGGCGCGTGACCCCGTCGCCGGTCGCCCAGGCCGCGGCGGCGCGGTCTCTCGAAGTGGCCGTGCCCGTGCGCAGCGAGCTTGGTGCGCTTGGCGAGCGTCTGCGCGCCGTCGGCGTCGAGGTGCTGGTCGTGGCCGCCTATGGGCGCATCCTGCCGCAGACCCTGGTCGAGTCGGTGCCGTGGGCCGTGAACGTGCACCCGTCCCTCCTGCCGCGCCACCGCGGCGCCGCGCCCGTCGCGTGGACGCTGCTTGCGGGCGACGAGCGCACCGGGGTCTCGCTCCTCGGCGTCGGTCCCGACGTGGATGCGGCGCCGCTCTACGACCAGGCGGACGTGGCGGTGGATCCCAAGGACGACCGAGGGAGCCTGGAGGGCCGCCTCTCCCAGCTGGCCGCGACGCGCCTCCTCACCCTCCTCGCGGGCCTCGACGCGGATCGCGGCCGGGGCCTCGTCGGCCGCCCGCAGGTGGGGGTGGCGACATATGCCCCGAAGCTTGGCACCGCGGACGAGGGGCTGGCGTTCACGCGTCCCGCCGCGGAGCTCGTGCGACGGGTGCGGGCCCTCGCGCCGCGGCCCGGCGCCCGCGCCCGCGCGGGCGACGAGCCGCTTCTGGTCCTGTGGGCCGATGCCAGGCCGGCGGCGGGGGGCGACGAGAGCCCGCCGCCGGGCACCGTGGAGCGGGACGCCGACGGCTTTCCGCTCGTCGCCACAGGCGACGGCTTGCTTCGGCTCGTGCGGGTGCGGCCGGCAGGACGGCCGACGATGCCGGCCGACGCCTTCCTGCGCGGCAGGCCTCACCTCGTGGGCGCGCGCCTGCGGGACGGGCCCTAGGTGGCCAGCGGTAGTGGGGGAGGCGCCCGGCCCCGGGGGCCGGCGGGCGGTGACGTGTCTGCGCGCGCGGCGGCGCTGCGTGTGCTCGTGCGCGTGGAGCAGGGCGCATATGCCGCGCCCCTCGTGGACCGTGCCCTCGAAGC
>JAKASY010000449.1:0-3000 GCA_021817625.1 Bacillota bacterium
TTCCGATCTCGCTGACCCGGCCGTGTCCGTGAAGACAGCGCGGCAATGATGGCTGCGGGCAGGGCGCACGCGCAGAGTCTGCGGGGCTCCGCTCGCCATATTGCGGCCGGGACGTTCAGCCTCGGTCGCTGATGATGAACAACGGCTTGGCCGTGGGCATGGGCGCCCACGGCCAAGCGCGGTCGGCATCCGGCGTCAGCCCGAGAACGGCCTGAAGCCGGCGGTCACCTGCCGGTCAGCGCTAGGCCCCTCCCCCGCCGACTGCGACCGACGCCATCGCCCCGAGCGCGGCGTCGGCCGCGGCCATCATCTCGTTCACCTGGGCCTCGTTGATCATGAGGGGCGGCGAGAACGTGATGACGTCCTCGATCGGCCGCACGATCACGCCGCGGTCGTGCATGCCGCGCGCCACCTCGGCCGCCAGGTCGGCGCCCGCGCGGCGGCCGGTCGGGTCCTTCACCTGCAGGCGGCCGAGGAGGCCGACGTTGCCCGCGTCGGCGACCCACTCGGGGTGGTTCGCTCGCGCCTCGGCCAACCTCATCGCGAGCACCTTGCCCATCGCGGCGGCGTTGGCGGGCAGGTTCTCCCGCTCGATGATGTCGATGTTGGCAAGCGCCGCCGCGGCCGTGACGGGGTGGCCGCTGTAGGTGTTGCCGTGCCGGAACTCGGGGCCCGCCCCGCTGCCGCTCACGAAGGCGGAGAACACCTCGTCGGAGACCGCCGTCGCGCCCATCGGCAGGTAGCCGGAGGTCAGACCCTTGGCCATCGTCATCATGTCGGGCTTGACCCCGTAGTAGCGGCTGCCGAACCACTCGCCGAGGCGGCCGAAGCCGCACACCACCTCGTCCGCGATGAGCAGCACGTCGTGGCGGCGGCAGATCTCGGCCACCTGCGCCATGTAGGCAGGGGGCGGGATGATGACGCCGCCCGCGGCCTGGATGGGCTCCATGATCATGGCGGCGACCGTGTCCGCCCCCTGGGTGAGAATCGCGTCCTCGACCGCGCGGGCGCAGGCGAATGTGCACACCGGCGAGTCCGGATGCATGGAGCACTGCGTCTGGTACGGTGCGGGCGCGTGAACGACCCCGGGCAGGAGCGGCTCGAACATCACGCGGTTGGCCGTGACGCCCTGAACGCTGAGCGCCCCGAACGTCACCCCGTGGTAGGCCCTTTGACGCGTGATGAACTTGTACTTGTTGGCGCGTCCCTTCATCTTCCAGTACTGGCGGGCGATCTTGAGCGCGGTCTCGACCGCCTCCGAGCCGTCGTTGCTGAAGAAGACGTGGGCCATGCCGTCCGGTGCCATGAGCCCGACGAGGCGGTCCGCGAGCGCCAGGGACGGCCGGTTGGCGAAGCCGCCGAAGGAGTCGAACCAGGCAAGCTCCTGGGCCTGGCGGCTGATGGCGTCGATGATCTCCTGGCGGCCGTAGCCGACGTTCGCGAGCCAAAGGCCGCCGTGGCCGTCGATGTAGCGCCGGCCAGCCTCATCGTAGGCGTACACGCCCTCGGCACGGACGATCACCTCGGGACCTGACTGCGCGATCGCCCGCATGTTGGTGTATGGGGCCCAGCGCGTGGTGTTGGACATCGCTCTCCGCCTCCTCGCGGCTATCACATGGTGTGGTGTGGGTGTTCGCTATGCGGCCGGCCCGGACCCGCCTCCGGTGAGCGCCGGGCACAGGGCAGTTCGGCGCGACCGCTGCCAGGTCGGCCGCACCACCACCCGCACGGGATCGCCCAGCTTGCGCGACAGGTGCTCGAGCGCGAGGGCGGCATCGGCCAATGCGAAGCGGTGCGTGACCGCCGCCTTGAGGTCGATGCGCCCCATCTCCGCGAGGTCGAGCACCTCGCGCACGTCCTGCGGATGCGCGCCATAGGCGCCTACGACCGTGAGGCCCATGCGCACCACGTCGCTCACCGGCAGGAGGTGGAGCGGGCTTGCTGAGAGGCCGACGAGGACCATTCGCCCTCCCCTGCGCAGCTGCCCGAGGCCCGCCTCGATCAGCCGGGCGTCACCGCTGAAGTCCACGCACAGGTCGAACGGGCCTCCCCACTCCCGCGCGTCGGATGCAGCGTCCACCACCTGGTCGGCGCCACGCTCCATAGCGCGCGCCCGCCGCACACTGTGGCGGGCGGCCGCGCTCACCCAGGCCGCGCCGAGCAGGCGGGCGATGGTCACGGCATGGAGCCCTAGCGCCCCCATGCCGCACAGGAGCACGCGCTCGCCGGCGTGCAGGCGCGCCACCCGCACGAGCGCGTGGTACGGCGTCGCCACCGCGTCCGTGGCGACCGCCCCCTCCTCGAAGCCGACGCGTGGCGGCAGCTGGACGAGGTTGCGTTCGGGCACCACCAGGTACTCGGCCAGGGCGCCGTCGCGATGGATACCCAGCACCTCGCGCTCGAGGCATAGCTCGGAGCGGCCCTCGAGGCAGTTCGGGCAGCGGCCGCAGACCACCTCGGGGAACACGGCCACGCGTGCGCCGCGCCGCCAGCGACGCACGCCGGGCCCGACGCGCTCCACCGTGCCGGCCGCCTCGTGGCCGAGGATCATGGGCAGGCGCGCCGGATGGCTCCAGCCGTCCACCGCGATGTGGACGTCCGACCCGCAGAGCCCCGCGGCGGCGACGCGCACGAGAACCTCGCCGGGACCGGGCTGGGGAATGTCGACCTGGGCGAGCGCAAGCTCCGAGCCCACGCGCTCGAACAGCGCTGCCATCATGGCGCCCACCTCCAAGGCCGAGCGCCGCCCGCGCGCGGCCGTCCGCGCCGGCAGCACCCGTCGCGAGAAAGCCTATTCGCGCGAGAGGCCGGCGACCTTGAGGATCTCGGGATGACGCTTGACGTAATACCAGGTGACGCCGAAGCCGACCGCGAGCCAGACCAGGGCCAGGACGACGGCGGAGCCGATGGGCGCCGCCGGCAGCGGGTAGACCGAGTACCACAGGACGACGAGGCCGATCACTGTGGCCAGTGTTGGGACGATGCCGTGCAGGGCGAGGC
>JAKASY010000449.1:3010-3356 GCA_021817625.1 Bacillota bacterium
GATGTGGACGGCGATGATGCAGACGCCCGAGATCGTGAGGAGCCAGAGGGCGGCTGTCGTCGGCCCAAGGATCGCGCCCGTCACCAGGTTGATCACCAGGATGACGGCGAAGAACACGGCGACCAGGAGGTGCGGCGTCTTGTGCTCGTCGTGCACCTTGGCCCACGGCTTGAAGATGATGCCGTCGCGGCCCGCGCTGAACCAGATGCGCGTGACCGCGTTCACCTTCGCCACCATGTACATGAGGTAGCTGTTGATCGTGAACAGGATGAGGAGCACCCAGCCGATCTCGCCCAGGTAGTGCTTGTAGACGATGAGGCCGGGGTCGGGGGAGCTCAGATCGGAA
>JAKASY010000450.1 GCA_021817625.1 Bacillota bacterium
GCAGGCCCACGGCGCCGACGCTGCGGTAGTACGCCAGGACCTCGGGCCAGCTGGACCGGTAGTTGATCGGCGGCAGGGCCATGACCGCCTCGGCGCCCACGCCGCGGGCGTGCTCGGCCCAGTGCACGACCTGCGCGGTCGTCGGCGCCGCCACGCCCACGACGATCGGCACGCGCCCGCGCGCCACGTCGGCCACGGTCTCGACCACGCGCGCCCGCTCGTCCGCGCTCAGCTGGGCGTACTCGCCGCACGTGCCCGTCGGCACGAGGCCGTGCACGCCCTCCCGGATGAGCCAGTCGGCGTGCGCGCGCAGGCCCTCGTAGTCCACCTCGAAATCGGCCGTGAACGGCGTCACGATGGCCACGTACACACCATCGAAGGCCATGCGATCGCTCCTTCCTGGAGTGGGGTGCGGGCGGGTCAGGCGTCCTGGGCGCGCGCCCGGGCGTCCTCAGCATGCATGAGGCCGAGCCGCCAGGCGAGGAAGCCCCACACCTCGGCGAGCTCGTCGATGACCGCCGCCAGCGGCTTGCCGGCGCCGTGGCCGGCGTGGAAGTGGGTGCGCAGGAGGATCGGCCCCGCCTCGGGCACGTCCCGGGTCGCGGCCTGGAGGAGGGCGGCCATCTTGCGGGCGTGCAGGGCGTCCACGCGCCCGTCGTCCATGGCGGCGAAGAGGTAGGTCGCGGGGTAGCGCGTGCCGGGCCGGACGTTGTGGTAGGGCGAGTAGGCCCTAAGCCAGGGAAAGTGCTCCGGCACGTCGGGCGAGCCGTACTCGACGATCCAGAGCGCGCCGATGAGGAAGCGGTGGTAGCGCAGCATGTCGAGGAGGGGCACGCCGGACACCACCGCGGCGACGAGGTCCGGGCGCTGGGTGAGGACGACGCCGGTGAGGAGGCCCCCCAGGCTGCGGCCCTCGATGCCGAGGCAGTCCGGCGTGGTGACGCCCTCGGCGATCAGGTGCTCGGCGGCGGCGATGAAGTCGTCGAACGAGTTCTGGCGCCCGCCCTCCATGGCGCTGCGGTGCCAGTCCTCGCCGTACTCGCCGCCGCCGCGCATGTTGGCCTGGGCGTAGACGCCGCCGGCGGCGAGCCAGGGCAGGAGGTCGGGAGAGTAGCGGCTCGAGCGGACGATGTTGAAGCCGCCGTAGCCGCTGAGCACGGTCGGCCGGGGGCCGGGGGCCGCGCCGTCCGCGCGCTCGACGATGTACATCGGGCAGCGCGTGCCGTCGTGCGAGCGGTAGAACACCTGACCGACGGCGAGGCCGCGCGCGAGCTCCGACGTGGTGCTCTCCGCCACGAGGGTGAGGCCGCCGTCCGTGCCCAGGCGGTAGAGCGTCGGCGCCTGGGTGAAGGACTCGAACATCAGGAGGAAGTCGCCGTCCGGCCCGCGCTCGAGGCCCGTGACGGTGCCGTGGCCGGGAAGCGCGACCTCGGTCCGGGCCCCCGAGTCCAGGTTCAGCACGAACACGGCGGCGGACACGTGGCGCAGGGCGTGGACGGCGAGATGGCGGCCGGAGTGGGCGAAGTCGCGCAGCACCAGCTCCTCGCCGCCGCGCACGAGCACGCGCCAGCTCTCCTCCCCGGGGCGCGCGGGGTCGACCTCCACGATGCGCCCGTGCGGCCCACCGGCGTCCGTGCGCAGGATGAGCCGGCCGCCGGCCTCGACGCCGTGGAAGGCCGCGTCGTAGCCGTCGAGCACGACCTCCGGCGGCGCGTCACGGCGTGTGAGGTCGATCCGGCGCACGGTCACGCGCCGCCAGCCGTCGCCGCTGAACATGTACAGGTAGCGGTCGTCCTCCGACAGGCACAGGTTGTGGCTCTCCATGAGCGGCCGGCCGGCGCCGAAGAGCTCCGGGTCCCGGGCGGGGTCCGTGCCCAGGGCGTGGGCGCGCACGCGCTTGTGGTAGACCTCCTCGCCCTCGGGCACGCTGCCCGGCGCCGGGTGGCGGGTATAGAAGAAGCCGCTGTCGTCGTGGCGCCAGGCCACGCTGGACCAGCGGGCGTGCTCGACGCGCTCGTCGAGCTCGCGCCCGCTGTCCACGTCGTAAAGCCGCAGCGTACTGTCCTCGCTGCCGTCGACCGAGGTGCCAAAGGCGATGTAGCGGCCCGAGGGCGAGGGGACGTACCAGTCGATCGCGGTCGGCTGGCGCGCCTCGAGCGCGGGATCGAAGAGCACGACCGGCGCGCCGCCGTCGCCGGTCAGCCGGACGAGTGCGGCGCTTGGGCGCGAGGGGCCGCGCCACAGGGCGAACACCCTGCCCGGCGCGGCGGCCGGCGCGGCATAGCGCTCCGCCGCGGCGAGCACGCCGGCGAAGGCGTCGCGCATCCGCGCCGTCTCCGGGCGCGCGCAGAGGACCTCGTCCACATAGGCGTTCTGGGCACGCACCCACGCCAGGGTGTCGGCGCTGTCGGGCGCCTCAAGCCAGCGGTAGGGATCGGTCACGGCCTCGCCGTGCAAAACGTCGGTCACCGGAAGTGCGGGAGAGTCCGGCGCCTGGGGCAGTGTCTGGCCGGGCATGAAGACCCCCCTTCGAGAGCGATCGCACACAGCGGGTTTCGATAAAGGTATGACCGATACCTTCCTCCGTGGGGGTGGCGTGTGTCGCCGTGCACGTACGCCCGCCCCGGGCAGAGGTGAGGACGGAGGCGCGTCCGCTTCCGCCGTTGCGCCTTTGGTCAAACCTATGCCGATCGGCCGATGGATCGGGCACTCACGCGCGCAGCGCCGCGCTGGCTGGCCCCGCCGGCCCCGCCGGCGCGAGCGAGGGGGCGGGCGTCGGGCGCAAAGGACGGACCGATCGGGCGGGGATCGAAGGCGCCGGGGCCGCCGATGCCCGGCTCGCCGATGGCGCATTGATCGCGCGGGCCAATTGACGGAAGGAAAGGTTAGAGGTTTCGAAGAAGTCGGCGGCAGCCTGGAGCAGGGGGTGCGGTGGGTGCTGCGAGAGATGGTGGAGGGCTACGCGGCCGACCTCGCGCTTGTGGACCGCGCCTATCCCGTGTCGGTGTCGGCCGTGCGGCTGGAGCGCCTCGAGGCGCTCAGGCGCGAGTGGCGCGAGACGGTCGACGCCGTGGACGTCGACGGCCTGCCGGCCGAGGAGCGCGTCGACTGGGTGCTCCTCGACAACTTCCTCGAGCGCCAGGGGCACGCGCTCGAGCGCGAGCGGGCGGACCTCGCCCGCGCCCGCCCCCACGTGCCCTTCCTGGACACCATCCTCGAGCTTACGGACGCGCACCGCGCCCACCGCCGGCCGGCTCCCTACGCCGTTGCGTCCGACCTGGCGGGGGTTCTGTCCTGGGTCGAGGACTCGGCGGCCGGGGGCATCCCCGAGTCATAGTCTGCCACTCCGT
>JAKASY010000451.1 GCA_021817625.1 Bacillota bacterium
GAGCAACGTAGCGCTGGGCAACGAGGAACGCGACCAGGGCGGGAACGGGCACGAACGAAGCCCCCTCATAGTAGACGAGGTCACGCCCGAGGCCGAAGGGCGCGATCGTGAGCAGAAGGAGGAGGGGACTCACCGTGCCCCCCCTTACGGCGCACACCGCCCTCGCGCCGCCCATAGGCTGGCCGCAGGCATCGCGCCGTGCGCGATCCGACGCAGCTCCCGCGGCCCGGCCGCGGCGTACATATGGAGGGCGACGCATGTGTGGAATCGCCGGCTTCGTTGACCATGCCCAGACGGCGGAGGGGAGCGCGGATGTGCTGCGGGCCATGGGCGAGTCGCTCGCCTGCCGCGGTCCCGACGCCTTCGGCGAGTGGCAGGACGACCTGAGCGGCCACGCCCATCGACGGCTCATCGTGGTCGACCCCGCCGGCGGCGCCCAGCCCATGGTGCTCGACTGGGGCGGGCGCCGCTATGTCCTCAACTACAACGGCGAGCTGTACAATACCGAGGAGCTGCGCGCCGACCTGTGGCAGCACGGCCATCGCTTCCTTGGCCACTCGGACACGGAGGTCCTCCTGCACGCCTACGCGCAGTGGGGCGCGCAGTGCCTCGAGCGGCTGAACGGCATCTTCGCCTTCGCGGTGTGGTGCCCGCAGGACAGGAGCCTGTTCCTGGCGCGCGACCGCCTGGGCGTGAAGCCGCTCTTCTACGCGGAGCGGCCCGGGCGGCTGGTGTACGGCTCCGAGCTCAAGGCGCTGCTCGAGCACCCGGCGGTGCGCCACGAGGTGGACGCCGAGGGCCTGGCCGAGATCCTCGCCGTGGGGCCCGCCCGCACGCCCGGCCGCGGCGTCTTCCGGGACGCGCGCGAGGTGCGTCCCGGCTGGGCCCTGCGCTTCGATGCCGACGGCCTCAGGCGCTGGCGCTACTGGGCGCTCGAGAGCCGGCCGCACGCGGACGACGTCGACGCCACGGCGGCCCGGGTGCGCGACCTCTTGCGCGACAGCGTCGAGCGCCAGCTCGTGTCGGACGTGCCGATCTGCACGCTCCTCTCGGGCGGCCTCGACTCGAGCGCCGTGAGCGCGTTCGCCGCCGCGGGCCTGGCACGCGAGGGGCGGGCGCCGCTGTGCACCTACTCCGTGGACTTCGTCGGCATGGAGCGCGACTTCCGGGCCGGCGACTACCAGACCAGCCTGGACGCGCCCTTCGTGGAGCGCATGTCCGAGCACCTGGGCACCTGCCACCACCGCGTGCTGATCGACACGCCGGAGCTCGTGTCCGGCCTTGAGCGCTCGCTTAGGGCGCGCGACCTCCCGGGCATGGCCGACGTCGACACCTCCCTCCTCCTGTTCGCCCGCCAGATCAAGGCCGGTGCGACCGTGGCCCTGTCGGGCGAGGCGGCGGACGAGATCTTCGGCGGCTACCCGTGGTGCCAGCGGCCCGACGCGGTGAACGCCGAGACCTTCCCGTGGGCGCGGCGGCTGGACCTGCGCGTGCGCCTTCTGTCGCCCGAGGTCGTACGCTACGCAAACCCCGAGGGCTACGTGGCCGCGCGCTACCGCGAGGCGCTCGAGGAGGTGCCGCGCCTTCCGGGCGAGAGCGCCGCGGATGCCCGCATGCGCGAGATCCTCTACCTGAACATCACGCGCTTCCTCCCGACCCTGCTCGACCGCAAGGACCGGATGACCATGGCCGCCGGGCTGGAGGTGCGCGTGCCGTTCTGCGACCACCGCCTGGTCGACTACTTTTGGAACATCCCCTGGGCCGTGAAGAACCTCGGCGGCCAGGCCAAGGGCATCCTGCGCCACGCCCTCGCCGGCGAGCTGCCGGAGGAGGTGCGCGTGCGGCGCAAGAGCCCCTACCCCTCCACCCACAACCCGGCCTACGGGGCCGGCCTGCGCGACCGCCTGCGCGAGGTGATGGCGGACGGCGGCTCGCCCCTCGTGGCCCTCGTCGACCGCGGCGCCGTGGCGGCGCTCCTGGCTGCGGATCTCGACACCACCGCCATGCCCTGGTTCGGCCAGCTCATGGGCGTGGCCCAGATGTACGCCTATCTCCTTCAGATCGACGCGTGGTTTCGGCTGTACGACGTGCGGGTGGCCTGAGCGGCAGACGAGCGCTTCCACGCTGACGCCGAACGCGGCTCTGCGGCGCTCCCGCGGGCCAAGAGGCCTACCGGCGCGGTCACGGATCGGCCGCGCCGGTGCGCGCCGCGCGGGCGATTGCGCGCTGCGGCGCTGACGGGTACGCTTCGTCCAGGATCTGGACGCCTCGCGAGGGCAGGGCGCGCAAGACCGGGCGAGGGCCCGACCCTGGCACGCGAGCGCTCGACACTCGTCCGCGCGCCGCCCGGCGGCGCGCCGCGGCGTGAACGGAGGTGCTGGCGCTTGGAGGCGGCCGCGATCCGGTGCGACGGCCTCTCCCGCAGCTTCGGCCCCCGCACCGCGGTCACCGACCTGACGTTTGACGTGCCAAGCGGCAGCGTGTTCGGCTTTCTCGGCCCGAACGGGGCGGGGAAGACGACCACCGTGCGCCTCATCCTCGGCATCCTGCGACCGAGCGCGGGCGGCGTCGAGGTGCTCGGCCTCGACCCCATCCGCGATGGCGAGCGCCTGCGCGCCCAGTGTGGTGTGGTCCTCGACCAGGTCGGCCTCTACGATCGCCTCACGGCCCGGCAGAACCTCGAGTTCGCCACGCGCGTGGCACACCTTCCGGCGAGCGAGCGCGCCGGACGGGTGGACGCGGCGCTCAGGCGGGTGGACCTGTACGACCGGCGCGACGACCGCGTGTCCGGCTACAGCAAGGGCATGCGCCAGAAGCTCGGCGTAGCCCGCGCCCTCCTGAGCGAGCCGCGTCTGCTCGTCCTGGACGAACCCACCTCCGGCCTCGACCCCGAGAACATCGTCATGCTGCGCGAGCTCCTCCTCTCCCTCGCCCAGGAGGGCGGGCGCACGATCTTCCTGTGCACCCACCTCCTCGCAGAGGCCCAGCGCATCTGCGACCGCGTAGGCATCCTCCAGCGCGGCCGGCTCTTGGCCGTGGGCGCCCCCGACGAGCTCGCCGGCGAGCGCGCGCCGAGCGTCCGCCTGCGCCTCTCGCGCATGGCGGAGGGACGTGCGCCCGCGCTTCCCGCGGGGGCGGAGCTGGAGCAGGTGGGCGACGACGAGTGGCGCTGCCGGCTCGAGCGCGCGGACGACGTGGAGGCGGTGGTGGCCGCCCTGGTCGGCGCCGGCGTCGGCGTGCGGGCGGTCGTGCCCGAGGAGCGTACGCTCGAGGAGATCTACCTGGACGTGATCGGAAGTGGCGCCGATGGGTGACCTCAGGACGATGATCTGGAAGGAGGTCTCCGAG
>JAKASY010000452.1 GCA_021817625.1 Bacillota bacterium
GGCGACCATGCGAACGCGCGTGGCGTTGCCGGGCAGGTAGGCGAGCGGGATCTCCTCCACCTGCACGACCTCGATCGAGCCTGGGTCGGCGCCGGCGCGCACCGCCTCGGCCTCGGCCAGGGCGCGCGCCTCGTCCAGGACGTCCTCGCGCCGCCGCCCCTCGAGCGCGTAGACCCGGTCGACGTGGCCGGAAACCTGGGCGATGGCCGCGCCGATCGCGTTGGCGACGTCGTAGTTGTCCGGGCGCAGGACCTCGCTCACGCCGGCGAGACGGTCGGGAAGGAGGGCGCTGCCGCCGCCCACCGCCACGAGCGGCACGTCCAGGGCGCTCGTCTTGATGCGGTCGATGCCCTCTTCGACCATGGCCACCGCGCGGCGGTACGCCGCCCGGGCGAGGTCGGGCGCCACGCCCGGGTCGCGGCCGCCAATGCGGGCCGCGCCCACGGCGTTGGCCACGTCCGTGAAGGTGAGCGTCGGCCCGCCGAACGACCGCCCGTCCGTGACAAGCCGGTAGCCCAGGCTGCGGGGGCCGACACGGACGGAGTCGCCCTCCCCCGTGACGAGCGAGCCGCCGCCCAGGCCGAGCGAGATGAGGTCCGGCATGCGGAAGTTCGTGCGCACGCCGCCCACCTCGACGGCCATCGCCGACTCGCGCGGGAAGCCGCTGCGGATGACGCCGATGTCCGTGGAGGTGCCGCCGACGTCGATCACCACGGCCTCGGCCACGCCGGACAGGTACGTCGCGCCGCGCATCGAGTTGGTCGGCCCGCATGCCACCGTTAGGATCGGGTAGCGCATGGCGTAGTCGAGCGTCATGAGCGTCCCGTCGTTCTGCGTGAGGAAGAGCTCGGCCCGGACGCCCGCCTGCGCCACGGCGTCGCGGAAGGCGCCGGCCGCCCGGCGCGCGACGTCGGTCACCGCCGCGTTGAGCACGGTCGCGTTCTCCCGCTCGAGGAGGCCGATCGAGCCGATCTCGTGCGACAGCGACACCGGCAGGTCGGGCCAGCGCCGCGCCGCCATGTCCCGCACCGCGAGCTCGTGCTCGCCGTTCACGGGAGAGAACACGGAGGACACGGCCAGGGCGGAGATCTCTCCCCGCACGCGGTCGACGAACGCCGCCACCGCGTCCAGGTCGAGCGCCGCGATCGTGCGCCCGTCGAACTCGAAGCCGCCGCGCACCACGACGGACTCGCGCTCCACCGCCTGGCGCAGCTCCGCCGGCCAGCTCGTGAGGGGCGGTATGGCGAGCGTGGCCGGCGCGCCGATGCGCACCAGGCCCACGCGGTTCAGGCGGCGGCGCTCGATGATCGCGTTCGTCACCTGGGTGGTGCCGAGCATGGCGTGGGTGACGAGCGAGGCGTCGAGGCCCGAGGCCGCCACCACGTCGGTCACGGCGGTGCGGATCGAGCTCACCACGTCCTCGGTCACGGGGCGCTTGACCTTGGCGATGACCTGGGCGTCGGGCGAGAGGATGACGGCGTCCGTGTTGGTGCCGCCGACGTCGATGCCGAGCCGGTAGGTCACAGCGCGTCGCCTCCCTCGAAGGGTGCGTAGTCGAAGTCGTAGCCGAAGTAGCGCGGCCCGGCGATCTCGAGGCCCCGCGGCGTGCGCCAGACCGGCTGGCACGGCGTGGCGATGACGACGACGCGCTGGCCATACGCAAGGCTTTCGGTCGTGATCGGGCGCATGGTCTCCTGGTCGAGGACGCTGATGAGGTCGGGGACCATCGCCACCGGCAGGCCGTCGCGCAGGGCCATGAGATTCTCGTTCTGGAACTCGATGCGCAAGACGCCCCCCTGGTCCGGGCCGTAGCCCGCCAGGGTCGCCGTGCCACGGGCGAAGCCGCCCGTCGTGCGGCGCAGCACGTCCTGCACCTTGCCCTCGAACAGGCGGGCGCCGTGCATGCGCGCGAGAATGCGGGAGAGGCGGGTGGCGCTGTCCACGCCCGGCGCCTCGACGATGCGCCCGATCTCGATGGCGAGGCTCATCGTGCCGCGGATCGCCGCGCGCTTCGCCACGTCCGTGGTCATCGGGTAGATGGCGATCAGGGCGCTCCCGCCCATCTGCACGGTCGCGGTGCGGGCAAAGCGCTCCGTCCAGAGGTTGTCGATCGTCTCGATCGTCACGGCGTTGCCCTTGTCGTCGACGAGGGACATGGGCGTCGCGGGCACGCCGTGGATCGTGAAGGAGGTCATCTGCACCTCCGGGAAGGCGCGGCCGATGCCGTCCGCGTCGACAAGGGGAAGGCCCATCTCGGCCGCCAGGGTGAGCGGGATGATGGAGTTCATGCCGCCCGCCTCGATCGACATGACCGCCACCGTGCGCTCGCTCAGGAGGCGCTCGAGCGCCTTGACCGCCTGGCGCATCTCGGTGCCGTTCGGCACCTTCTCGACGATCACGGTGGGGGCGCCGATCATCGCGGCCGGCATGACCAGGCCGTCGGCCGGGAGCTCGTCGAGGTCCAGCATGGTGATCGGTCCGTTCTTCGCCACGGCCGCCTGGGCCATGAGCAGGCCGATGTACGGGTCGCCGCCGCCACCCGTGCCCAGGAGCGTGGCGCCGGTGGCGAGGGCGGTCAGGTCGTCCTGGTCGATCGTGCGCACCCTTGAGCGCCTCCTTCTAGCGTCTTGGTACCATCCCTCAGCCAGAGGCGCGGGCAAGGGACAGGAGGTCGGGGTAGCCGGGCATCGCCTTCGGTCCGGGCGTGAGGAACGCCCGGCGGCTCTGGCTGAGGCGCATGTCGACGAGGAGCTCGCACAGCTTGAGCGCGGCGGGCGCCGGGTCGACCACGGGCACGTCGATGCCCTGGGCCGAGAGGCGCTCGGCCACCTGGCGGGCCACGCCGGTCATGCCCGTGCAGCCGAAGACGATCGTGTCCGCGCCGTCCTCGCGCACGGCAAGCGCCGCCTCCTCGACGATGCGCTCGACCATGCGGCCCCTGTCTCTCTCGAGGTCGAGGACGGCGATGTCGACGACCCGCACCGAGGCGAGCGACTGGCGAAAGCCGTAGACGGCCGCCCGGTCCCAGAACATCGGCACCACCGCGTCGACGACGCTCACGACGGAGAAGCGGTGGCCGAGCGCGGCGGCCAGGTGGCCGGCCGCCTGGTAGGGCCCGACCACCGGGATGGACACGAGCTGGCGCGCCGGGTAGAGGCCGGGATCGCCCATGCAGTTGATGATCACGCCGTCCACGCCCTCGCGCTCGGCCTCGACGATGCGGCGCAAGGTGTCGGGGACGGCCATCGCCTCCTCGTACTCGCTCTCGATCGACGCCGGGCCGCGCTCGATCTGGACGTGGTCCACGCGGTTGTCGGGCCTGGCCGCCTCGAGCACGAGATCGGA
>JAKASY010000453.1 GCA_021817625.1 Bacillota bacterium
GCACGACACCGTGGCTGAAGCGGATCCAATCGCGCTCCACGGCCCAGCCGTGGCGCTCCCGAAGCCAGCCCTCAACGGCCGCGTAGACCGACCCGGAGTATACGGTGTAGCCGTACACCGGGTGGGCCGCGCGCTCGGCCAGGGCCGTCGCGACCACATCGGGCACGGCAAAGTCCATGTCCGCAACCCACATGGGCAGGAGGTCGTCCCGGCCGTAGATCGGCCCCATGCCCTCCCACTTCTCCGATGCCGTGCCGAGGCGGTCGATTCGCCGGTCGAAGTCGTAGCCCATGACTCGCCGTCCCCCTTTCCGGCGAGATGTTCCCCGGCCGCGTGCCACCTTCCTTGCCCCCGCCCCCGCCGAGGCGCTGGCCGCACCACGGCGCCGGTTTCGGCGGGCCTCGAACCGGGCGCACGGCCGGGCCGCAGCGTGAAGCCGGCCGGACTCTCGATGGCTCGGCCCCGGTTTCACCAGCGCGCTCCCAGGCTTGGCCGCCAGGCTCGCCGTCGGACGCCCTCGAAGCACCGCCCGCGGGGCTGCGCGGCGCCAGCCGAAACGGGCGCCCGGACGCGCTCGAGCGCACGCGCGCCCGACGAACGCCGCACCTGCGCCCTCCGGCCCTACGCCCTATACCTGAGCCACCACGCAACGCGCAGCGACGCGTGGCGGCGCCGCGCAGGCCGTAGCGGACGGGCCGGACGCCGGGCGCCTGGCGCCATGCCTCAAGCCTTGGCGTAGCGGTCCATCCACGCCTCCGCCACGCGCTGGCGGCGCAGGCGCAGCGAGGGCGGCGCGAGGACGCTGAAGCCGTGGCTCGCGTTCGGCACGCGCACCAGGGCCGCCTCGACCCCCTGCCGGCGCAAGGCCGCGTACACCTGCTCGCCCTGCTCGATCGGGCAGCGCCAGTCCGCCTCCCCCTCGATCACCAGGGTGGGCGTCCTCGCCCCGTCCAGGTAGGCGAGGGGGGAGTGCCGCCAGGCCTTGTCGAGGCCGGCGAAGGGGTCGCCGCCGACCTCCTCGGGAATGAACCAGGTGCCGATGTCGCTCGTGCCGTAGAAGCTCACGAGGTTTCCCACCAGCATCTCCGGGATGGCGGCGGCGAAGCGGTCCGTGTGGCCGATCGTCCAGCTGGTCATGAAGCCGCCGTAGCTGATGCCGGTGACCACGAGCCGGGCGGGGTCGATGCCGCCCGCCGCGATCGCCGCGTCCACGCCGGCCATGAGGTCGGCGAAGTCCCCGCCGCCCCAGTCGTTCAGGCAGGCCCGGGTGAACGCCTGGCCGTAGCCGCTGCTGCCGCGCGGGTTGATGAACAGGACCGCGCGGCCGGCCGAGGTCTGCGCCTGCCACTCGAGGTCGAAGGCCAGGCCGTGGCTGCCGTGGGGTCCGCCGTGGATGTTCAGGATGAGCGGCACCGGCGCCGCCGCCTTGCTTCCCGACGGCCGCATGAGCCAGCCCTCGACCGCCAGGCCGTCGGGGCCGGTGAAGGACAGCCGCTCTGCCGGCACGAGGTCGAGCTCGGCGGCCACGGCGGCGTTGAAGGCGCTCAGCGCCTCGGGCGCGGCACCTTCCGCGATCGCGGCGATCTCCGGCGGCGCCGTGGGCGTGCTCACGACCGCGACCAGGCGACCCTGCGCGGCCTCGAGCTCGTGCACCGCGCCCTGCCACGACCCGGCCGTCACGCGCTCCACCGCCGCCGCCGCCGTGCCATGCAGGCGGGCGCGGTAGACGCCGGCCGTGCCGTGGTCGACGGCGGTGAAGAGCACGTTGCCGCTGTCCGGCGTCCAGACCGGCCGCCCCGCCACGAAGCCGGTGAGGTCGCTAAACAGCGTGCTCGCAACGGGCCGGTCGAAGCCGGGCGTCACGTCGACGAGGGCGCCGCCCGCCAGGACGAACAGCGTGGAGTCGGTGGCGATGCCGTGGCGGCCGTCGTCGCCGACCACCGCCAGGGTGCGGCCGTCCGGGGACCACGCGAGGCTCCACAGGGAGCCCACGCCGTCCGCGAGCTTGGTTGTCGCGCCGTCGGCCAGGGCAACCTGCCAGACGTCCTGGCGCCACCCGGCGTCCGCGTCGGCGTTCGCCGTGCGGTTGGCGAGGAAGGCGATGCGCTCGCCGTCCGGGTGCCAGCCGTAGGCCGCGACGTCGTACTCGCCGCTCGTGACGGCGCTCGCCTCCTCGGGCTCGTCCAGGGCGGCGTCCACGACGTGAAGGTGATGGCGTCGGCCGTCGAAGTAGCCGATGCCGTCGAAGCGGTACTTCAGGCGCCGGGTGATGCGCAGCCCCGACTCGCCCTGGTTCTCCGAGGCGAGCTCGCCCGGGTCGCGCTCGGGCGGGGCGTGCGGCCGCCCCTTCAGGCGGTCCTCCTCGAGCGCGCCGTCCCAGTTGAGGGCCCGCAGGAGATCCTCCATGTCGCTCTCCGGCGTGTTCTTCCAGGCGATCACGGCAAGGCGGTCGCCGCGCGGCGACCACTCGAGGGCTGCCGCCCCCTTCAGCCCCTTCGTGAGGGGCCGGGCCTCGCCGCCCGACACGGGCAGGACGTAGACCTGGGCCTCGGCGTCCTCGCCGCGCGACGAGAGGAAGGCGATCTCAGACTGGTCGGGCGACCAGCGCGGCGCGCCGTCCCGGCCGCCCGACGTCAGGGGGCGGGTCGTGCCGTCGGCCTCCATGAGCCAGATCCGGGAGCGCGTCGCGTCCTCCCTGGCGTCCGGCTCGGAGACGACGAAGGCGAGGCGGCGCCCGTCGGGCGAGAGGCGGATGTCGGACACGACCTTGAAGCGCAGGAGGTCCTCGAAGACGACGCGGCGCGAGCCCATGCGCATCCTCCTTCGGCGTGGCGGTGAAGAGGCAAGGCGGGGCGACGGCGCTCGCACGCCGCCCGAGGATCGTCCGACTCGTTCCGCGGCGCCCCGCCCGGCTCCTCCCCGATTCGCCCGGGACGACTCTTGCCATGTCGACTTGGCGCTCCGGCACCTGGGTCAGGCGTCGAGCCACCAAGCCTCGGCCGCAAGGCGCCTCTCCGCCTCGAGATCCGACGCGCAGCCAAGGAGCGGACGTAGGCGCGACCGCCAGTCGCGGCGGCGCACCAGCGCGGCCAGGGACCGCTTCACCGCCCCGACGCGCGACGGCGCAACGCCGAACTCGCGCACGCCGACAAGCGCCAGAAGGGGCACGAGGAGCGGATCGGCCGCCGCCTCGCCGCAGACCGCCACCTCGACGCCCGTGCGCGCGACCCCGCGCAGCGCAAGGTCAAGCAGCCGCAGGAGGGCCAGCGGCACGCGCGGCGGCGGCAGGTCGACCGCCTCGCGGTCCTGGGCCGCACGACCATCCGTGTGGGGGCCAAC
>JAKASY010000454.1 GCA_021817625.1 Bacillota bacterium
GGTCACGGCCGCGGCGGCCAGGGCAAGCGGCGAGATGCGCACGGACGACCTCCTCGGGCTCAGCTTGGCCCCGGTTCGACAGCGGCCGCCCCTGCCCTGCCGAGGGTCGCCGCCATCGTGCCGACCCGGCGCAGGAGGGCGACGGGCGTCTGCTCGCTCCCCTGTCCGAGGGGGTTGTCCAACATGAGCGAGCGCACCAGCGCCGCGTCCGCGCCGTCGCTCGCGCCCAGGACCTTCACGTCGAGGTCGTTGGCGTCGACGATGGCCACCGCGGCACCGATGCGGGCGCTGAGCGCGCGCGCCACACCACTGGGGTCGGCCGGCCCGAGCTTGGCGTGCGTGTTGTAGGGCGGGATCGTGCCGCGCGTCGGGCCGTCGATCGCCGCCACGGCCGGCGGCACCAGGCGGTAGAACACGCCGCGTCGGCCGACCAGGCGCCCGAGCGCGGCAACCACGGCGGCCGAGACGATGCGCGCGCCTCCGGCCTCCCGCAGGGCGAGCTCCATGGTCTCCGGTATGCCGAGGCCAATGCCCGCGGGCGTGCGCTGCACGAAGCGGCTGAGAAGGCGCGCCAGCGGTCGCGGCTGGACGTCGGTGACGGGATAGGAGCGCCCCTGGCTGATGGCGACGATCTTCTCGCTCAGGACGACGATGTCGCCCGGCCGTGCCTCGCCGCCGACGCTCTCGCGCACAACGGCGTCGAGATCGTCGCCGCTCGACACGAGCGGCGTGCGCACGGGCGCCCTGAGCCAGACGTCGTCCCCCGCGGCCTGGAAGAGCTGGCGGCCGAAGTTCGGGCGGTGGCGGGCGAAGGCCTCGGCGGCGGCTCCGCCAAGGGCCTCGGCGACGGCGCCGTCTCCCGCCGCGAACACGTCGAGCGGCGGCTCCGCGCTGCCGGCGAGGGAGCGCGAGAAGAACACGCGCAGCCACAGCTCCACGTTGATCGCCCGCCAGAGGAAGAGCGACGACGCGGTGTGCCCCTGGGCGGCGGCGCGGAAGGCGGCGGCCACGTCGGCGCCGCGCCAGTATGGGCGTGACTGGAAAAGGGGTGACTGGAACAGGCTCTGGAACACGGCGCGGCGGGCGAACAGCCAGCGCGTCTCGGGCGTCGTGAAGCCGACCTTCCAGCGCCGCAGCCGAATCTTGTCGGGCAGGCGGCCGCGCATGCCCTCGCGCAGGAGGACGCGCGCCCAGCCGTCGCGCACGATGGCGCGCTCGGGCAGGGCGAGGATGCGCTCGACAAGCTCCTGGTCGAGCCAGGGCACCCGGCTCTCCAGCGAGTGGGCCATGGAGTTTCGGTCCTCGTAGCGCAAGAGCGCTGGCAGGCTGTACGTCGTGACGTCCTCGAGCAGGCGCTGCTTGAGGCTGTCGGACGGGCGGCGGTCCTCGGGCGGCCGCCGGCGCGCCGTCCAGGCCGGGTCGAGCAGGCGGCGGCCGGGGAAGGGGCGGCGCGCCTCTCGCCGGCCGCGCCGGATGAGGGGTGCGAGGACGTCGCGCGCCGCCCAGGCCTCGCGCGCGAAGGTCGACCAGCGCCGCTCGCGCAGGAGCTGGCGCAGGTAGACGAGCTGGTAGGGCACGTACCCGGCGAGAAGCTCGTCGCCGCCCTGGCCGTCGAGGACGACGGTGACGTGGCGCGCCGCCTCCTCCATCACGGTCCATTGGGCGTATGGGCCCGTGCTCACGAACGGCTCGTCCTGCGCCCACACAAGCCGCCCAAGGTCGGCGACGAAGGTGCGGGAGTCCGGCCGGACGTAGTCGGTGTCGGCGCCGCTGTGCTCGACCGCGACCTTGATGTACGCGCTCTCGTCGATCGGGTCGCCGTCGAACACGGCGGAGAACGTCTTGACCCGGCCGCGCAGGGAGGCGGCGTCCGGCACCTCTTCGCGCAGGAGCTCCGCCATGAGGCTGACGATCGTCGAGGAGTCGAGGCCGCCGCTCAGGCAGGCGCCGACCGGCACGTCGGCCACGAGCCGGCGCGCGACGGCGGTGCGGAAGGCGTCCGCGAAGCGGGCGGGGTCCGTGTCGCCGTCGCGCCGCAGGCGCGGCTGCCAGTAGGGCTCGAGGCGCATGCCCTGGGCATCCACGATGGCGTAGTGCGCCGCCGGCAGGCGCCGGATGCCGCGGAAGAACGTCTCCGGCCGGTGGTCGTGCAGGCCGAAGGCCAGGTATTCGTAGAGGAGCTGGTCGTCCACGGCCGGCACGAGGTCCGGCGAGCGCAGAAGGGCCTTGATCTCCGAGGCGAAGAGCAGGCGCCCGCCGGCCTCCGCGTAGTACAGCGGCTTGATGCCGAAGTGGTCGCGGCACAGCACGAGGCGATCGCTCTTGCGGTCGGAGATGGCCAGCGCCCACATGCCGTTCATGCGGGCGAAGGCGTCGACCCCCCACGCCTCGTAGGCGCGGAGGATCACCTCGGTGTCGCAGTCGGTGTGAAACTCATGGCCCAGCGCCTGGAGCTCGGCGCGCAGCTCGCGGAAGTTGTAGACCTCGCCGTTGTAGATGATCGTGACATCGCTACCCTGCCCGTGCATCGGCTGGTGGCCGCCCGCGATGTCGATGATGCTCAGGCGGCGAAAGCCGAGGCTCGCGCGCCCGTCCTCCGCGTAGCCCTCGTCGTCGGGGCCGCGGTGGCGCAGGGTGGCGGTCATGTCGCGCAGGAGGTCGGGCGCGCGCTCACCCCAGAAACCGGCGATGCCGCACATCTCGCTCCCCCCAGCGGGCCCGGATGAAAAAAGTCCCGCGCGGCGACGCCGTCGCGGGAGCGGTGGGCGAGCCCTCCTAGCCGGCGGCCAGGCGCCGGGCCAGGCGGGCCTTCTTGCGCGCCGCGCGGTTGCGGTGGATCGTGCCCTTCTGGGCGGCCCGGTCGAGGGCGCGGTAGACGCTATTCAGCGCCGACTTTGCGCCGTCACGGTCGCCCGCCTGCAGAAGGCGCTCGAAGCGCCGAATGGCGGTGCGCACGAACGTGCGCCGCCTGCGGTTCTCCAGCGTCCGGCGCAAGGTGACGCGGATGCGCTTCTGCGCGGACTTCGTGTTGGCCACGTGCTCACTCCGTTTCCGTGCGGCTCCCTCGATCTCTCGTCGCCGTGGCCCAGCGGGCGTTCGCCGGGCGCATGCCCCGTGAGTCTAGCATTTTCCCCACGTGCGTCGCAAGCGGCCGAGGATGCGCGCAGCACTGACGCACCACCGGGATGTGCGCCCTGGATGGGGCTTGGCGGACGCGTGATGGTTCCGGTCTGCGGGCTTGAAGGGCGATCGCGGCCGAACCGGCTCGACGCAGGGCAGGTCTTGGTGGTTTCGCCAGCAGGGCGCGGCGGACGTGGACGTGGGGAAGCAGGCCTT
>JAKASY010000455.1:0-1201 GCA_021817625.1 Bacillota bacterium
GTTTCCGGCGACCGATAGGCGCTCGAGCCCGAGGGCCTCGGCGAGGTCGAGAAGCGTGCGCGCGAAGAAGCGCGGGCTGTACGTGGCACGGTGACGCTTGCCGTCGCTGCGGCCATGACCGGGCAGTTCCGGCACTATCACCCGTAGGCCGCGCGCGGTGAGCGCAGGCACGACCGGGCGCCAGACGACGCCGGACGCCGCCAGCCCGTGCACGAGCATGAGCGGCGGCCCGTCGGGCGGGCCGGCCTCGGCCACCCAGACGCGGACGCCGGCCGCGTGCACGCGCCTGGCGGTGCCGATGTCGTCGGACTCCTCGGCTCGCCGCGCCTCGAAGATGCCCATGGCCATCGCCTCCCTTGTGGCTGCGTTGACAGGTGAATGCCGAACATTGTAGCGTCAAGCCGGTATCTATATTCGTATAGCGGGGGTGCCTGGGTGGCTCAACCTGCGTACAAGGACGAGGTTCTGCAGATCGAGCCCAAGGGAATCGAGCACATCGTCGAGGGCGAGAGGCATGGCCGCAGCACGTCGGTGTTCACGCTGTGGATCGGCGCCAACGTGGAGATGGCGACCCTTGTGACAGGCACGCTTGGCGTCGTGGTCTTCGGCCTGTCGTTCTGGCAGGCGGCCCTTGCGTTCATCATCGGCACCGCCCTCGGCGCGGCTCTGCTCGGCCTATTGTCCACCTTCGGGCCGCGTCTCGGCGCGCCCCAGCTGGTGATTTCGCGCCGCGCCTTCGGCTTTTTCGGCAACTTCGCCCCGGGTATCCTGAATATCGTTGCCGGCATCGGCTGGTACGCGGTGAACAGCGTTCTCGGCGTGTTCGCCCTGGCGTACCTGCTGGGCGTGCCCTACTGGCTCGGCACGGTGATCATGGTTGTGCTGCAGGGCCTGGTGGCCGTCTACGGGCACAACCTCATCCACTCCCTGGAACGGTACCTGTCTATCTTCCTCGTTGTAGTGTTTCTAATTGTGTCCGTCTATGTCGCTGGACGCATGAACAGCGGCCTCGCAGCGTCCGCCACCGGGCCCGGCCTAAGTGGCGGCTTCATCGCCACCCTCGGGGTCGCCTTCGCCTATATGGCGGGCTGGATGGCCTTCGCGTCCGACTACACCCGCTACCTTCCGACGCAGACGCCCCGGCTGCGGGTGTTCGGCGCCGCCTTCCTCGGAAACCTGGTGGGCGCGGGCTGGCCGGGCC
>JAKASY010000455.1:1211-3332 GCA_021817625.1 Bacillota bacterium
CGGGCCTGCTCGGGGTCGCGCTCGCCTCCATGGCGCCCAAGCTCGTGGGCAACGGCACGTCGACGCTCACGGGCCCGATCGGCATGGTCGCGGACCCGGCGCTCCTGCCGCACGCCCTCGCGGTTCTCCTGCTCGTCGCGGTGGCGGTCGGCACCCTCACCGCGAACGTGCTCAACATCTACTCGGCTGCGCTCTCATCGCTCGTCGTCAACCTGCCCGTGAAGCGCTGGATCGCGGCGGTCGGCATCGGCCTGCTCGGCGGCCTCCTGACGCTGCTGGGACGGGCGAACTTCGCGACCAACCTCGAGAGCTTCCTGTTCGTGCTCGCCTACTGGATCTCGCCGTGGGCGGCGATCGTCGCCGTGGATCAGCTCTTCATCGCGCCCCGCACAGACGCCCTGGGCCAGCGCCTCTACGACCGCAGTCGGCGGGTGGGTCTGGGGCTCGTGGCGTGGGTCGTGGGCGTCCTGGCCGCCGTGCCCTTCTTCGACCAGGTGTTCTACACTGGGCCGTTCGCCAAGGCGCACCCGGGCTGGGGCGACGTATCCTACTGGGTCGGGCTTGTCGTGGCGACGCTGGTCTACCTCGGGCTCTGTCGCGCGTTCGGCGATCGTCCCGCGGCCGCTGCCGCGAGCCAGGCGGAGAGCGCCTGACGCGCAGGGATGAACGGACCCAAGCGTGCCGCCCCGGCGCCCGATGGCGTCCGGGGCGGCGCCCTTGACGGCTGCCGGCATGCGCTCCATCGCTCGCGCCACCGCCGCCCTCTACCGACGCGTATCGTCCGTCCTTCAGGTCGGAACTGCCTGGGCTCGGCCCCCTGCCTGGCAAACCCGGGCGGGGCCAGGAGGACGTCACTCCGGCTTCGCGTGTGCCGCGGAGGGGTGGCCCACCTCAGGCCCGCAGTGCGCGGTCGTGGAGCGCCGGCCGCGCTGAGGAGGGGTCACCGTGCCCACCGCCGCGATGTCAAAGGATCCGTCCGTGCTCTTGACGTACCCGCTCGCCCGGGGTGTCTGGGCGGCCAGCCTGGCGCGTGGGCTCGGCGCCGACGTCGGGTCTCTCGTCATCCGCTGGGCGGCGACGTCGCTGCCGGGTGCTGCGGCGGCGCTCGCGATCATCAATATTCCGACGGTCGTGGCGCAATTGCTTTCCGCCTACCTGTCCGGCTGGCTCGCCGACCACGGTCGTCCGCGCGCCCTTATGATCGCGGGCGATGCTGTCACCGCAACGGTCGCCGTCCTCATGGGCGTGCTCTTGCGCCAGCACGTGTGGCTGCCGGCCCTGGTCCTGGCCAGCGTGGTCGTTGCCCTGGTATCTGCACCGTCGCAGGCTGCCAGCATGACCGTGGTGCCGAAGCTGGTGGAGCGCCAGGACCTGCCACGGATCAACGCCGCCATGAGCGGGGCCGTGATGGTCCGGCAGGTGGCCGGCAATGTCGTGGCCGGCATCCTCGTCGGCCTAGGGCTCGTCCACGCCATCCTCGCGGCCGGAGCACTCGCCCTGGCGGCGGTTGCCGTGGCGGCCATCTTCCTCCTGTGCGGCGGCATGTTCCTGATCGCGGGCATTCCCAGCGTCGTTGCCTTCGCGGTCGCCATGTTCGCGTTCTCCGTCGGCGAGACTCTGCTCAAGCAGGTGCTGGCATGGATCGGTCAGCGGTTCGCGGACTCGGCGCGGTACGGCTCGGTTCGCGGCGCCCGAACCTTGATTGGCGGCGTCTTCGTGCCGCTGTCGTACCGTGCCGCCGGCCTTCTGGCGGTGCGTTTCGGTGCGCAGGTGAGCGTCCTGGCGGGCGCCGTCTTGCTCCTTGGGTCGGCATGGCCGGTCGTCGAGCTGCTGCGCGCGCTTCGCGGCACGCCCGATGGGCGCGCTCCGCGGCCCCGCTTCGAACCCGCCGCGGATTTCCGCGTGGCGACTACGTGAAGGCGGGGAACGATCCGGGCACCGTGGCGAGACCGGCAACGCCCCCGCGGGGCCCCGCCAGCTGACGCGGCCGTGTCTCTCGCCGCGCCGGAGCGCCCTGGCCCGGCAAGCGCCGAGCGGCGGCAGCCGCGGTTTGACAGCGCGGGGGGCGCGTGGTACGTTGGCCCCGAATTCATAGCGATTAACTCGGAGTAATGGGGGCGG
>JAKASY010000456.1 GCA_021817625.1 Bacillota bacterium
CCCGACAGCAGCCGGATCGCCACCATCGCCTCCCTCACGCCGGAGGACGCCTACGTCCTCACGCGCCTCGTGGTCGTGCAGCTCGCGGATGCCCTGCCCGTGGGTGACCTGGCGGCCTGCGTGGGCGAGGGATGGACAGAGATCGGCGGCGTCGTGCCGGATGAGGTGGAGGGCAACCCGGCGCAGAACGCGAGGCGCTATCCCAAGGCGGCGGACCGCACGCCCCTGCGCGCGCTCGGCGGTGAGCTCGACCGCGTCGCCCACGGCCCCGTCCACTGGCTGGGCCCGTCGCAGCTTCTCTGCCTCGCGGGCGACCGCGGCCAGACGAGGCTCCTCCTGGCGGATCTGGCGACCGGGGCCGCACGCCTCGCCCAGCCCTTTGGCCGGGGGGCGACGCTCGAGGCTCTCGGTGCCGGCGGGGGGAGGGCGGCGGTGATCCTCGCGACGCCCGAGAAGGGCCGCGAGATCGCCTCCCTCGACGCGGCGGCCGTGGGTGACGAGTCCGCTGAGCTCGCGGTGCGCACGGGCTTCTTCGACGAGCTGCGCCGCGAACGCGACCTGCGGCCCTACCGGCGCCTTTCCTTTCGCAACCGCGACGGGGAGGAGGTCGAGGGATTCGTCGTCCTACCGCCCGGCTTCGATCCCGACCACCCGGTCCCTGCGCCGCTCCTCGTCAGCATCCACGGCGGGCCGATGGCGTACGACGCCCCGGGCTTCCGCTTCGAGAAGCAGTACTGGGCGGCCCAGGGCTACCTTGTGCTGATGGTGAACTACCGCGGCTCGATCTCCTACGGCGAGGCCTTCTGCCACGTCATCCGGGGCGACTGGGGGCCGCGTGAGCACGACGACGTGATGTCGGGCGTCGACCACCTCGTGGGCCTGGGCTGGGCCGACCCCGAGCGCCTGTTCGTGACCGGCTTCAGCCAGGGCGGGATCATGACGAACTGGGCGATCGGACACACCGAGCGCTTCCGCGCCGCCGTGAGCGAGCATGGCATGTGGGACTACATCGCGGCCTACGGCACCGACGACTGCCACCTGTGGTGGCAGGACGACCTCGGCGTGCCCTGGCAGAACCCCGAGGCCTACCGGCGCATCTCGCCCGCCTCGGGGCTCACGAGCGTGTGCACGCCGGTGCTGATCATGGCGGGGGCGGAGGACTGGCGCTGCCCGCTCGACCAGTCGGAGCTCATGTACATGGCGCTCAAGAAGCGCGGCGTGGAGACCCGGCTCGTCGTCTACCCGGGCGAGCACCACGCCGTGACCAAGCCCAGCCGGGCGCTCGACCGGCTGCGGCGCATAGGCGCCTGGCTCCTCGCCCACGGCGGCCTGCCGATGGTGGAAGGGGACGGCGCGACCCAGCCCGACGCGAAGCCGGAGGCGGCTGCGCCCGCCGCGGTGTGAGCGGCCCCGCGCCGTGCGCCCTGATCGCCCGTACGGCCACGGGTGCCGACGGGCGCTGGCTCAGGGGGCTTTGGCGGCGCGAGTGGGGCGGGCTCGTGATGATCGCCGGCGGTCGGGCACTCGCGCTCGCCGACCTCGAGGCGCTCGTCGCCGTCCGGGGCCGCCGTCGCGTCGGCGCCGCCACCTACCTCGTCGAGGGCGAGCGCGCGGAGCTGGTGAGCCTGAACGCCCTCGCCGCGGGTCGCGGCGTGGGCAGCGCCCTCCTTGCGGCCACGGCCGAGCGCGCCCGCGCGGCCGGCGCCCGCCGCCTTGAGGTGTTCACCACGAACGACAACGTGGCGGCCCTGGCCTTCTACCAGCGGCGCGGCCTACGCCTGGTCGAGGTGCGCTTGGGCGCGGTCGACGCCGCCAGGGAGCTGAAGCCGACGGTCCCCCTGGTGGGCGAAGGCGGCGTGCCGGTACATGACGAGTGGCGCCTCGTGCTCCCCCTCGAACCGCCGCCCGCGCCTGGCTAGAGCGCAGGTCGGCGCGGGCGGGCTGTGTGCAGGCCTCGTCAGCCGTCGTGCCCAGCCGTCGTGTCCCGCCGGCCTTGCGGTCCTGCCGCCCTGGTTGGACGGCCTGCCCTCGGCTAGAACCAGCCGCGCTTCTTGAACAGGGCGACGAGCGCGAGCACGGCCGCGGCCTCCGTCGCGATCCCGAGGAGCCAGAACGAGGCCGTAGAGCTGATGTGCCGCACGAGGACGGCGAAGTTCTGGCCGAAGAAGCCGGTGATAAACGAGAGCGGCAGGAAGATGGTGGCGATGATCGTGAGCTGCTTGGACACCTCGTTCTGCCGGTTGGCCGTGACGGCGAGCTGCACGTCGAGGGCGCTCGAGGTGAGGTCGCGCGTCGCGTCGACCTGGTCGATGACGCGCACGGCATGGTCGTACACGTCCCGGAAGTACGCGTTGTGCGCCTCCGAGAACACCGGCAGGTCGGCGCGCACGATCGGCGCCAGGATGTCCCGCATGGGCGAGGCGGCGCGGCGAAAGCGCTGGCTGTCCTTCTTCATGGCGAAGATGCGCAGGAGGAGTTCGCGCCCCGCTGCGCTGTCCTGGAACAGGCTCGCCTCGATCGCATCGACGCGCTCCTCGAACCATTCGGCCACAGGGAAGTAGCCGTCGACCACCGCGTCGAGGATGGCGTGGAGGAGAAAGCCGCTGTCGCAGCGGGCCGGGTCGCGCACCATGAGCCAGCGCCGACGCACGTCCTCGATCGGATAGGGCGGGCCAGCGCGTGCCGTGACGACGAAGTTCCTCCCGGCGAAGATCGCCATCTCATAAAGGGCCAAGTCATCCCCCGCAAGCGCCGCCGGGTGCACCACGATAAACCAGTGGCCGCTTTCTCCCTCGCCGTACTCCTCGATCTTCGGGCGCTGGTGGGCGTGCAGGGCGTCCTCGACCGCGAGCGGGTGCAGGCCGAGCGCGGCCGCGAGCGGCCCGAGGGACTCGGCCGTGGGGCCGACGACATCGCACCAGACGAAGGTTGAGGGCTCCGCCAGTCGGTGTCGAAGGGCCTGAGGATCGCTTGGAAGGCTCTCGTGCACGCCCGCGGCGAACACGTCGCAGCGCACTGCGCCCGCGCCCGCTCCGCCGCCCGCGCCGCTCCCCGGCCCGACGCTCGTGCTCATGGCCTGGACTATAGCATGCCGGCGGACCGGTCCGACGTTCGTCCGGGTACAGGCGGGCCGCCTCCGCCTCGCCTGGCCAGCGGGCGCACGCGTCGTCCCACTCGGCCACGATCTCCGCCGCCGGCCGGCCGCGGACAAGGTCGTTGCGCAGCGCGTCCCCTCCCGCCAGAAGGTCCAGGAAGGGTAGCGCGCCGGCCTCCTGCGCCTCGAGCAAGCGCGTCTCGGGCCACGCCATGGCCGCCGCCAGGAGCTCCACC
>JAKASY010000457.1 GCA_021817625.1 Bacillota bacterium
GTTGCAGTACGCAGCGGCGTAAGCGTTCCCTCTTCCCCCTCCGCGCAGATCCTCTCGCCCGCCTCCCCGTCTTCCCGACCCGCACTGGCGCTCCACTATGGATCAGCCCTGGCTGGCGGAGAGGCTACAGGCGGCCGCGCGTGCGACGCGTCCCCTCGCGCCCGAGGGCGGAGGGCACGGTCGGCAGCGCTGCCGGCTCAGCGAAGGCGCGGCGCGCCGCGCGCCGGACCATCTCGGCGTCCGTGCGGTTGAGCACGGCGTCGCCGATCCACTGCGGCACCTCGTGGCCGCGCCCCGTGACGACCACCACGCCACCCCGTCCGGCGGCGCGCATGGCGCGCTCGATCGCCCCCTCGCGATCGGCCACGAACTCGACGGCGAGGCCGCTCTGGCCCGGCACGCCGGCCTGGATGGCGGCGGCCAGTACGCGCGGGTCCTCGTCGAGCGGGCTGTCCGAGGTGAGCACCAGGGCGTCGGCGAAGCGTGCCGCCACCTCGCCCATGCCGGGGAGCTTGCCCGGGTCGCGGTGGCCTCGGCCGCCGAACACGCACACCACGCGCCGCCCCGGCGCCCCCTCGCGCACGGCCGCGAGCAGGCGACTGAGGCCGTCGGGGTTGTGGGCGTAGTCGACCACGGCGAAGCCACCCTGCGGCAGGAGCAGGCGCTCGCACCGGCCGGGCACGCGGCGCAGGCGGTCGAGGCCGAGGGCGATGGCGCTTGGCTCGATGCCCAGGCCGAGGGCCACGGCCGTGGCGGCGAGCGCGTTCTCCACGTTGAAGCGGCCCGGGAGGTGGATGCGCACGGGCCACTCGTGCCCGTCGTGCAGGATGATGAAGCGGCTTCCCCAGATGGTCGGCCGTATGTCGCGCGCCCGCACGTCGCCCGCCTCGCCGAGCCCGAAGCGCAGCATCGGCACGCGCACGTGGCGGGCGACCGCGTCGGCGCCCTCGCTGCCCATCGGCAGGATGGCCACCGCCTGTCCCGGCTTGTGCCGCGCCTGGCGCGACAGCAGCTTGAACAGGCGGGTCTTGGCCGCCCAGTACGCCTTGATCGTGCGGTGGTAGTCGAGGTGGTCGCGGCCGAGGCTCGTGAGCACGGCCGCGTCGAACTCGCACCCGGCGACCCGGTGCTGCGTCAGGCCATGGGAGGAGACCTCCATGACCACGCTCTTCGTGCCGCTGCGCACGAACGTGCGCAGCGTGTGCTGCAGCTGGAGGGGGAAGGGCGTGGTGAGGGGGTAGCTGGCGTCGGGGCCGAACGGGCCGAGCGTGCCGATCGAGCGCGCCGGCCGTCCGGCGGCGTTGAGGATCGCGGCCAGCATGACGGCGACCGTGGTCTTGCCGTTCGTGCCCGTGACGCCGACCATCTGGAGTTCGCGCGTGGGATGGCCGAACCACGTGCTCGCGAGTTGGCCCAGGGCCTCGCGCGAATTGTTCACGACGACCACGGGCAGGCCGCCCGCGCGCCCGGCCGCGGCGCGGTCCTCGACCACGGCCGCGACGGCGCCGCGCACGGCGGCCTCGGCCAGGTGCTGGTGGCCGTCGTCGCGCACGCCGCGCACGGCCACGAACAGGTCGCCCGGGCGCACGCGCCGCGAGTCGTCGGCGATGCCCCGCACCCGATCCGTCAGGTGCCAGCTGCCGTCCTCGAGGCGGCGAAGCGGGAGGTCGGGGCCGTGCGCGTCCATCACATGCCTCCCTGCCCAGGCTTGTCCCAGCGAACGGCCCTATATATGCGCGCACGCCGCCGGTTCCGAACCGCCCGCGCCCTCGCCGCACTTCTGGCGAATTTGGCGCCGGCCGGCCCGTACGTCAGAATGCACCATGGCGGACGGGGAAGGAAACCACACCCCGCGGAGGCGAAGGCAAGGCGCATGACAGGCATGCCTGGGGCGCAGGGCGGGAGCGACCTGGCGGGGCGCCTCAAGGCGGCCTTCGGGCCCCAGGGTGCGCTCGGGCAGCTGGCGCGATTCACGGTCGTCGGCGTGGTCACCGCGCTCCTCGACTTCATCGTGTACAACGGCGCCCTCGCCGCCTTCGGGACGCGCGCCACGGTGGCCGTGCTCCTGGCCAGCACACTTGGGTTCTTCGCGTCCATGCTCACCAGTTATGTTGGCAACCGGAACTTTACGTTTCGGGCCCGCGGCTCGGGCGAGCGCTTCCTGCCCTACGCGGCGGTGAGCCTGTCCGGCTTCTTCATCGAGAACGCCACCCTGTACCTGGTCTGGCAGGTGTTCATCGCGGCCGGCGTGGCCCACGGCTACGTCGCCGCGAACATCGCGCGCGCGATCGCCGCCGTGCCGGCGCTGACGTGGACGTTCCTCCTCTACCGCAGCGTCGTGTTCGTGCCGCCCGGCGAGGAGGCGCTGCGCGCGCGCTCCTCGGTCCGCCTGCCGCCGGCCCTGCACCGCCTCCTGTACGACCAGCCGCTCGTGCCGCTGGCCGGCCTGTTGGCGGTTGGCATTGCGCTTCGCCTGCCGTTCCTGCTCTCCCTGCCGCTCAGCGCGGAAGAGTGGCAGGCGGCGCACGTGGCCAATCTCATCGCCTCCGGCCACGGCCTGGGCGGGCATCCGATGTCGCTCATGGCGGCCTTGCTCGCGGCCCTGTTCCGGTTCACCGGTCCGTCCTTCACCGAGCCCCGCGTGCTCGCGGTCCTCCTGTCGGCCGCGGCGGTGGCCGCGACGTTCTTCGTCGGGCGCGCGCTCTGGCGCTCGACCACGGCCGGCCTGCTCGCCGCCCTGGCCGTGGCCGCCAACGGGCCCTCCATCCTGGCGTCGCACATCGCCATCTCGAGCGTCGCGGCGCCGCTCGTGATCGGCCTCTCGGCCTTCGCCACCCTGCGCGGCCTGGACGGCGACGCGCGCATGCTCGTCCTGGCCGGTGCCCTGTGGCTCGCGGCGCTCGCGACCGGCGGCTGGGCGTTCGCGCTCCTGCCCGGCGTCATCGTCGTGTTCGCCGGCGGCCTCGCCTCGCTGCCGGTCGCCCGCCGCCCAACGGTGGCGCGCGTGGGCGGCGTGATCGCGGTGGCGCTCGCGCTCGCCCTCATCCTGCTCGGGCGGCGTCTCTTGCCCGACCAGGTGCTCGCCGCCGTGATCGCCCTCGTGCGCACGGCGGGCGATCTGACGCTGGTGCCGGTGACCGTGCAGCCGGAGATCGGCGCCGCCGTGCTCGCCGCCCTCGTCGCCAGCCTGGCGTACGGCCTGCGCAGCAGGCGCGGGCGGCCGATCGCCATCCCGCTCATCGGCGCCCTGGTCGCGGGGCCGTTCCTCGGCGCGCCCGCAGGCGGCGGCGCCGTGGCCGTCCTGCCGCTGTTCGCGGTGCTCGCC
>JAKASY010000458.1 GCA_021817625.1 Bacillota bacterium
CTAGCGCTGACGGGGACGCCGGTCGAGAACCGGCTCCTCGACCTGTGGTCGATCTTCCAGTTCCTCAACCCAGGCTACCTCGGCTCCGCCGACCGCTTCCGCCGCCGCTTCGGACAGCCGGTCGAGGAGCGCGGAGACCGGGACGCCGCCGACCGCCTGCACCGCATGGTCGCGCCGTTCATCCTGCGCCGCCTGAAGAGCGATCCGCGCGTGGCGAAGGACCTGCCGCCCAAGCTGGAGATGCGCGAGCTGTGCGCGCTCACGCGCGAGCAGGCGCGCCTCTACCGAGCCGTGGTGGACGATATGCTGCGGCGGGCAGGGCGCCTCGAGGGCATGGAGCGGCGCGGCGTCGTGGCCACCTCCCTC
The DNA here is from genome assembly GCA_021817625.1 of Bacillota bacterium. Next base: position 367 of record JAKASY010000458.1, read on the forward strand.
CTGCGCCTCAAGCAGGTGCTCAACCACCCGTCGCACTACCTGCGCGACCCGGGGCCGTTTCGACCCGAGCGCTCCGGCAAGGTGGTGCGGCTCGGGCAGATCGTGGAGGAGGCCCTGAGCGAGGGCGATCGCATCCTGCTCTTCACCCAGTTCGTCGCCTTCGCGAACCTTCTGCGCCCCTACCTCGAGCGCCTCAGCGGCGGGCCGGTGCCCGTCCTCCACGGCGGCCTCACGCGTGAGGAGCGCGACCGCGCCATCACCGCCTTCCAGGCCGAGGGCGGGCCGCCGCTCTTCCTCCTGTCGCTCAAGGCCGGGGGCGTGGGCCTGAACCTCACCCGGGCCAACCGCGTCCTGCACATCGACCGCTGGTGGAACCCCGCGGTCGAGGAGCAGGCCACCGATCGCGCGCACCGCATCGGCCAGCGCGAGCGCGTCATGGTGCACAAGCTGGTGGTCGCGGGCACCGTCGAGGAGCGCGTCGACGCGCTCTTGGAGGAGAAGCGCGAGCTGGCGGCGCGCGTTGTCTCCGCCGCGGGCGAGGGCTGGCTTGCGGATCTCGACGACGCCGCCCTGGCGGACCTCGTCTTCCTGAGCGCGGCCGAGGTGGAGGCGTAGGTGGGCGCGCCCGTGCGGCCCGGCGCCTGGCCGGGGCCGGGAGAGCGCTGGCGCCGGGCGGCGCTGACGGGCCGTCCGGACGTGGCGCCCCGCGGGCCGGTGCGCGACGTGCGCGCCGGCCCGGGCATGGTGGAGGGCACGGCCACGGGAGCCGGCGGCGCGGTGCTGTCCGTCGCGCTTCTGGTCGACCTGCTCGGGCCGGCCTGGCGCGGGCGATGGCTCAGCGCGCTCGCCGCGGCGGGCGCTGGCCGCGGGCCGGAGCCCGGCGACGGGCGCGTCGAGAAGGCCGCCCGGGCGGGGCACGACCCGGTGCCGCCGCCAGGCTCGGTGCGGGCGCGCTGCGGCTGCCGGGACTGGATCGAGCGCGGCTGGTGCGGGCACTGCCTGGCCCTCGCCGAGGTCGTCGCGGCAGCGCTGGACGGCGGCGCCTGGGACGTCCTGTGGCGTATGCGCGGTCTGACCGGGGGCCAGACCCTCCTGCCGCTCGCCGCGGACGGGGCAGCGGCGGGCGAGCCGGCGGCGCCGGGCGACGGCGTCGACGACAGCGCCTTCTGGGGCACGGACGGCGGCGCGGAGCCGCCGAAGGTGCGTCCCTGGGAGGTGGAGCCGGCCGCCATCGCGCGTCTCGGGCCGCTGCCGGCCGCGCGCGGCCAGGCCGCTGCGACGGAGCCCATCCTCGCGCATTACCGGCGCGTGCGCGACGCCCTGCACGGCCCAGCGACAGCGGCCAGGCAGGGCCCGCGCGGCCCGCGCCGGGGCGGCCCGAGCCCATCGCAGGAGAACGAGGCGTAGTGCCGAACATCGCGGGCGAGGGATGGCGCGCCGCCGTCACGGAGTCGGCGCGTCGCCCGTTGCGCCGTCTTGATTTTCGCGCTTCCAAGGGGGAAGTCCGCCGGTGAAGAGCATCCGAAGCCTGCGCGCCGCGGCGGCGGGAGTGGTGGGGGCCGCCATGCTCGCGGTCGCCGCCATGCTGCCGGGGGCCATCACGGCCTCTGCGGCCTCAAGCGGAAACACCACGCTCACCATCCTCCAGTCCGCCGCGCCGGTCTCCCTCAACCCGGTGGACGAGGCCGACTGGAACTCGCGCGAGAGCATTGGCTACATGTATGACCCGCTCATCTACGCCGGCCCGAACAACACCTACCTGCCCGGCCTGGCCACGAGCTGGAAGCCGAGCGACCACGCCATGGTCTGGACCTTCCAGCTGCGCAAGGGCGTCACGTTCCAGGACGGCACGCCGTTCAACGCCCAGGCGGCGGTGTTCAACTTCAACCTCATCATCAAGAACCCGCAGGCCAAGGACTACTCGTCCTTCGAGCCGTGGGTGAAGAGCGTCACGGCCACAGGCCCCTACACGATCCAGATCACCCTCGCCAAGCCCTACGCCGAGCTGATCGACGAGCTCACCTGGTCGCCCCTCTTCATCAGCCCGACCGCCTACAAGAAGGAGGGAGCGACGGGCTTCGCGCAGCACCCCGTGGGCACCGGCGCCTACGAGTTCGTCTCCTACACGCCGAACTCCGACCTCATCATGAAGGCGAACCCCAACTATTGGGGCGGCGCGCCCAAGATCCCCGAGATCAAGATCGAGATCGTGCCGGACCTGAACACCGAGGCGCTCGACATGGAGGCGCACACCGCCGACTTCATGTACGGCGTCCTGCCCCAGGACGTGCCGCAGCTCAAGTCGCACGGCATCGTGGTGAACACCACGGCGACGGCGTCGGGCGCGATGGTGTCGTTCAATGACGCCTCGGGCGCGACGGCCGACGTGAACGTGCGCAAGGCGATCATGATGTCGATCGACCGCACCGCGATCCTCCAGAAGATCCTCGGCGGCTACGGCCAGCTCACCCTCGCCGGCGTGCCCAAGTCCTCGGCCTTCTACCACGGCAACGTGCAGGGCTACAACTACAACCCGGCCGCCGCCGAGAAGCTCCTGACCCAGGACGGCTGGAAGGTCGGGGCGGGCGGCGTTCGCTACAAGAACGGCAAGCCGCTCACGATCACCGTCCTGTCGAACTCGAACCAGCCCTGGCCGACGATCAGCACGATCTTCCAGCAGGAGCTCAGCCAGGTCGGCATGAAGGCCAAGGTCGTGCAGCAGGACTGGGGCACGTTCCTGAACTCCATGCGAGCCGGCGACTACAACATCGCCTACTGGTACCTGGGCGGCTTCACGCTCGGCTCGTGGGACGGCTACGTGAACATGCAGTCGGGCGACTACTGGAACGTCGCCCAGATGGCCAAGAACCCGGCCCTCGTGCCCGTCGAGGCGGAGATCACCGCCTGGTACAACCTGCAGATCGGCCAGAGCAACGTCGCCCAGCGCAGCGCCACCCTC
>JAKASY010000459.1 GCA_021817625.1 Bacillota bacterium
CAGTACACGTCGCCTGCCGCCGCACGCGCAGCGTCGCGCACCGCGGCGCGAAGATCGGCGCTGTGCGCGGCCATCGCCGTGGACACCGCCTGCGACGCGCCGGCCACCGACTCGAGGGCGCTCGCGCGCGCGCTCTGGAACTGCGTCTGGGCCATCGCCCGGATGCCGAGGCCTGTGAGCAGGGCGGTGAGCAGCAGCACCACCCCGCCCACAAGGCCGGAGATGCGCCAGCGCAGGCCGACGTCAAGACGGAAGGTCCACATAGTAGCCCAGGCCGTGGCGCGTCAGGATGAGGCGCGGCTCGCTCGGGTTGCGCTCGACCTTGCGCCGGAGCCGGCGCACGTGCACGTCCACGGTGCGCAGGTCGCCCGGCACCTCGTAGCCCCACACCTCCTGCAGGAGTCGGTCGCGCGTGAGCACCTGGCGGGCGTGGCGCACGAGGTAGGCGAACAGCGCGAACTCCGTCGGCGTGAGGGCCACGTCCCGCCCATCGACGAGGACCTCGCGGCGGCCGTAGTCGATCTCGATGCGGCCGTCGTCGAGGGTCGTGCGCTGGCTCGGGTAGGTCGCCTGGGCGCGGCGCAGGATGGCCGCGATGCGCAGGACGAGCTCGCGCATCTGAAAGGGCTTGGGCAGGTAGTCGTCGGCGCCCATCTCCAGTCCCAGGATGCGGTCCATGTCGTCGTCGCGCGCGGTCAGCATGAGGATCGGCACGTCGGACGTGCGGCGCACCTCGCGGCACACCTCGAGGCCGTCCACGCCGGGCAGCATGAGGTCGAGAAGGATCAGGTCCGGCGGCGCCGCGGCCACGGCAGCGAGGGCGGCCAGGCCGTCCGGCGCGGTGTCGACGGCGTAGCCGGCGTCGCGCAGCGCGCGCGACACGCCCATGCGCAGGGACTCCTCGTCGTCCACCACCAGGATGCGCGTCGCCACGTGCTCCCTCCTCCCACCCCGATCCTCCCGCGTGCGGTCCGCCGGCGGCCGCGCCGCTCGCCATCCTAAGGCGCTTCCACGCTGCTCGCCCGCCTCCTTGTCCAAGGGTGGCGCCCGAGCCCGGGCTCAGCCTGCCCGCCAGCTTACGGCCAGGGTGCACGCGCTCACCGGATTCATGCCGAAGCGCAGGTCGTCGTCCGCGTAGTAGAGGACCGAGCCGGCGCGCCAGTCGACGCGGGTGTAGACGCCGTGCACGCCGATGGCGACCACCACCAGACCGGGGTCCGGCGGCAGGAAGGCGCCGTGCAGGTAGGCCACCATCGGGCGGGCGAGGGCCGTGGCCGTGGCGAGGGTGGTGTCCACGACGCACAGCGTCCACTCGCCCTCCCGCCAGGAGACGGTGGCCGTGCCGCCGGCCTCGGCGTACACCTCGGCGACGATGCCGTCGCCGAGGCCGACGTGCGCGGCGGGCCGGCCCGACGGCACGGGCGGCGCAGCGCCGTCGGGGACGCCGCGGGCGCTCTGGCCCGTGCGCCAGAGGGCCAGCGCGCGCGCCCGGGCGGCCCGCGGCAGCGCCGCCGTGAGCCGCGCGGCGCCGAAGGCGACGACCGGCACCGCGTGGGCCTGGGCGCTCAGGATCGCGGGATTGTTCACGGCGTAGGCCTGGTCGGCCTTGAGCACCTCGACCTGCCAGGCGTCCGACCGCACGCGCGTGATCGCCGTGAGGTAGGTGTGCGACGGCGGCTCGGGCGGCAGGGTGGTCGGCGCACCGAGGGGGAGACTGCCGACGTGGCCGGCAAGCGCCGCAAGCGCCTGGGCCACCACGGGCGGGTAGAGCGGCTGCGTCAGCGTGGCCGGCGCCAGCGTGTGGTGGCCTGCCGCCGTCCGCGCCGCGACCGTGCCCGCGCAGCTCGCCAGGGCACCCGCCGCGACGAGCGCCGCGGCCGCCGCGCGGCGCGCCGGCAGGGGGCGCAGCATGCCCGCCGAAGTGACGGGATGGCTGCGGCGGCGACGCACGACATCCTGGCGGCGAGAACGGAGTGGGCCCGGACGGATCAGGATCGCTTGGAGCACCGCATGCCGCTCGAGGGGCACCTGGACGAGCTCAGGCGACGGCTGATCATAAGCGCCGTCGTCGTGCTGCCCCTGTTCGTCGCGCTGTTTCTCCTCAACCACGAGATCCTCGTGCTGATCACCGACTCGGCCCATCCCTACATCCACAGGCTGCACGCGCTCAGCCCGCAGGAAGTGTTCTTCACCTTCATGCGGGTAGACTTCGTGCTCTCGCTCGTCGCCGCCTCCCCGATCTGGCTCTACCAGGCCCTCGCGTTCTTCCTGCCAGCCTTCAGCCGGCCGGCGAGGAACCTCATCCTCCGCCTTCTGCCGACGATGATCCTCCTCTTCCTCGCGGGTGCAGCGTTCGGCCTCAAGGTGCTCCTGCCCATCGTGCTGCGCTTCCTCGTGACGTTCGGCGGCAGCGTCATCGCGCCCGAGTACACCCTCGGCAACTACACGACGTTCATGCTGGGCGTGATCCTGCCGCCCGGCTTTCTGTTCGAGATGCCGCTCATCGCCTACGGCCTCGCCTCCGCGGGCATCGTGAGCGCCTCCATGCTCATGCGCGGCTGGCGCTACGCGCTCCTGGGCGCGGCGATCATCGCGGCCATCTTCTCCCCGCCCGGCCCCCTGCCGATGCTTGCGCTTGGCCTCCCGATCCTGGCCCTCTACCAGGCGTCCATCCTGGTCGCCGGCGCGACCGAGCGTGCCCGGGCGCGGCGGCAGGCAGGGGAGACGAGCGACGGGTAGGCCGGCGGTGCCGGCCGACCACAGCTGCGGTGGGTCGGCCGCGCCGCCCGCCGCTCCCTGGTCATGCGCCGGGACGGTCGCGCGTGCGAGGGATCGGAGCGGGCCGAGGGCCGTCGCCCATGCCGCGCCCAGACGTCGTTAGGCCGGCGGCTCGTACACGAGGAGCACGACGCCACTGCGAAACGGCCTGGCTTCGGCGAGGCGCACGGCCCTTGCCGGCCGCCACCGGAGTCAGCAAGGACGTGGATCTCGTCGATCAGCCCGTGGCCCATGAGGGTGGCGTCGCGCGGGCCGTTGCCGTACTTCACCAGATGGAGGTCATATCGGCCCTTCAGATCGGCGACGAACGGCGCGCCCTCGCCGTCGATGACCGTGGCGTGCCAGCTGGCGGTAGGCAGCGTGCGCGAGGCCACATGCTTCGGGATGGCGTTCATGCGGTGGTATCAACAGCTGCCCGACGAGAGCAGAAGCTGCGCGAGGCCCAGGGCAAACGCACGAATCGCAGAAAGACGACGAAAACCGGCCCGAACCGGGGAGCGGCGTGAACCGGACGGAAGAATCGGGCGGTCGGCAGCGCGGCTAA
>JAKASY010000460.1 GCA_021817625.1 Bacillota bacterium
GGTCCTCGACAGCTGGCACATCCTGCCTTCGCCCTACCCGATCGCCGACCTCCTGCCGCCGGAGGACATGCGCCACGTCCGCCACGTCTTCGGCGTCGGCGGCTTGAGCTACGGCAACCTGAGCGCCCGTCACGACCGCCACCGCTTCTGGATGAGCGCGAGCGGCGTGGACAAGGGCAAGGTCGGCGAGGTCGGGCGCGACATCCTCCTGGTCAAGGGCTACGACCGTGGCGTCGACGCCATGCGCCTGTCCGTCCCCCCGGGGGCGCGGCCGCTGCGCGTGTCGGTGGACGCGATCGAGCACTGGCAGGTGTACGAGCGCCACCCGGAGATCGGCGCCATGATCCACGTGCACGCCTGGGTCGACGGCATCCCGACGACCCAGGTCAACTACCCGTGCGGCACGGTCGAGATGGGCGAGGCGATGGCCGACCTGTTCGACCAGGCGCAGACGCCCGAGCGCACGATCATCGGCCTGCGCAACCACGGCATCACGGCCACCGGGCCGAGCTTCCCCGACATTCTCTCACGCCTCGAGCACCGCGTGCGCACGCAGGTGCCCATGACCTAGCGCTGGCGCGCGCTGCCCCGGCGCGGCGCCGGGGACGGAAAGAGGGTCCCCCCAATGGCCAGCGAGCCGCAGAGCCTCCCGCCGGCGGCGATCGTCGCCGGCGTGGACGAGGCGCAGGCGCGCCCGCGCAGTTTCGTGCGCGATGCCGCGCGTCGCTTCTCCCGCAACCGCTGGGCTGTGGTGGGGCTCGTGGTGCTCCTGGCGCTGGTGGCGATGGCCATCCTGGCGCCGGAGCTCGCGCCCAAGAACCCCGACTTCTCCTACCCGAGTGCCGTCGACGCCCTGGGCCAGGCCGTCGGGCCGAGCCCCGGCTTTCCCCTCGGCAGCGACGAGCTCGGGCGCGACGTCCTGAGCCGCATCATCTGGGGCAGCCGCGTGTCGCTCGAGGTGGGCTTTCTCGCCACGTTCGTGACGATGCTCATCGGCGTCCTGTTCGGCCTTGCCGCCGCCTACTTCGGCGGCTGGGTGGACCTGGTGGTCATGCGCTTCACGGACGTCATGCTGGCCTTCCCCTACCTCCTGTTTGTGATCGTCGTCGTCAGCGTCCTGCGCCCGAGCGTGGGCATCATCATCGCGGTCATCGGCATCCTCGGCTGGGCGCCGATCTGCCGCATCGCCCGCAGCCAGGCCCTGTCGACCGTGCGCAACGAGTACATCGAGGGCGCGCGCGCCATGGGGGCGTCGCACAGCCGCATCATGTTCCGCCATCTGCTGCCCAACGTGCTCGCGCCGATCATCGTCTACGGCTTCCTCACGGTCGGCGCCAACATCCTCACCGAGGCGGCCCTCGCCTACCTGGGCCTGGGCGCGCCGCCCCCCACCCCCGACTGGGGCTCCATGGTGTCGGAGGGTCAGACGTACATGCAGACCATGCCGTGGCTGTTCTTCTACCCGGGCCTGGCGATCGCCGTCACGGTGGTCTCGTTCAACATGGTCGGCGACGGCCTGAACGAGGCGCTCAACCCGCGCAAGGTGTAGCCGCCCGGGCGGTCCCGGCATGGCCGCGTAAGGAGGACCTCCCATGCCCCGTCCCTTCCGTCCCCTGGCGTCGGCGGCGGCCGCCGCGGCGGCCGCTGGCGTCCTCATCATCGGCGCCGGCGCTAGCGCGCAGCCGGCACACAAGGCCGCACCGGGGCCCGTCTACGGCGGCACCCTGAACCTGGCGACCCAGACGCCGCCACAGAAGCTCGACCCCGCACAGGTAAGCGACGTGGTGTCGAGCCAGTTCAACTACCTCATCTACAACAACCTCGTGTCGTACGCGACCACGAGCTCGAAGATCGTGCCGGCGCTGGCCACGAGCTGGACGCACAACGCGAACGGCACCGTCTGGGTCTTCAACCTGCGCAAGGGTGTGACGTTCTCGAACGGCGACCCCTTCACCGCTACGGACGTCGCCTTCACCCTTACGCGCATCAACGAGGCGGTGACCGCCTCCCCCTACCAGTTCAGCTACGCCCTCATCGCCGGCTCGCAGACCTGCTTCAACCAGACGAAGACCCAGCCCTGGCCGGCGACGCGCTACCTGTCGGGCATCAAGATCCTGAGCCCCTACCAGATCCAGGTCACGATCTCCTCGCCGGCCCTGTACTTCCTCAACATCCTCGCCCTGCCCTCGGCCAGCATCGAGGACGCCAAGGTGGCGCAGGGCTACTTCGCCCTCGAGAAGGCCGGCAAGCCGATCAGCCCGATCGGCACCGGCCCGTTCATCCTTGAGCCCGCGCCCTCCAGCACGAGCGTGTACGTGTTCAATAAGAACCCGCACTACTGGGTGAAGGGCCTGCCGTACCTGAACCAGGTCGACATCCACATCGGCCCGAACCCGCAACTGCAGTACGCCCAGTTCCTCAAGGGCCAGATCAACGCCATGCCGCCGTTTCTCGAGAACTTCGGGCTGGCCGCGCCGCAGTACCTGGACATGCTCAAGAACCCGACCGCCAAGGCCGCGTACTTCCGCGTCCCGGACATCGGCATCGGCTACCTCGGGTTCAACGTGAACACCAAGCCCTGGACCAACGTGAAGCTGCGCCAGGCCGTGCAGTACGCCCTCAACAAGACGCTGCTGAACGAGGTCCTGAACAACGGGCGAAACCTGCTCGCCACGTCCATCCTGCCGCCCGGCATGCCCGGCTACCAGTCGAACCTCAACCTCTACCCGGCGAACTACGCGACGCCCGCCGGCTCGGCGGCCGCCCAGGCCAAGGCCAAGGCCCTGGTCAAGGCGGCAGGCTACCCGAACGGCGTGAACGCGGGCACCTTCTGGATCCCGCAGGGCCCCGGCGACACGCAGCTGGCGTCGCTCGTCAAGACCCAGCTCGCGGCCGTCGGCATCCAGGTGCAGCCGCGCATCGTCGGCTTCAACACATTCCTCACGTACGGCGAGGCCAAGCCGTCCAAGCTCGGCTTCTACAGCCTGGGCTGGACGCAGGACTACCCCGACCCGCAGGACTTCCTGTTCAACCTGTTCGCTGGCCAGGAGGCCGGCCTCAACAACTTCTGCTACGTGAACGACCCCAAGGTGAATTCGCTCCTCGCGCAGGCCGACTCGAGCACGAACCAGAGCCTGCGCCTCAGGCTCTTCGACCAGGTGCAGACGATCGTCATGCAGCAGTCGTGGGTGGTGCCGCTCTGGTTTCAGATCCAGGACGGCCTGATCGGCAAGAACGCCTACCCGAAGACCCCGGCGATCTGGGCCCACCCGGTCCTGCCCAGCCAGTTGCAGCTGGTCTGGCTCGCCAAG
>JAKASY010000461.1 GCA_021817625.1 Bacillota bacterium
TCTCAGGGCGGTCGGGGTGACCGCGCCGGTGCGGCCGACCTGGACGATGATGTCCAGAACGCGCGTGACGCCCTCCTCGGCCTCGTACTTGAAGGCGATCGCGTGACGCGGCGCCTTGCTCGTCGCGCCCAGCCGCCGCTGCGTCTCGACCGGCGCCGTCTTCACCACGGCGCCATCGATGGCGAAGGCGAGCTCGCCGCGCATCTCACCCAGGGCGCGCACCGCCGCCACTGCCGCGGCGAGGTCGTCGGCGCGGCGCCAGCCGGGCACGACGGGCAGCCCCAGGTCGGCCAGCAGCGTGAGCGCCTCGGCCTGGTCGGCCGGCGCGGGCTCGCCCTCGATCGAGCGCACCTCGTATACCCATACGCTCAGGCCGCGCTCGGCGGCGGCGCGCGCGTCCAGCTGGCGCAGGGAGCCGGCAGCGGCGTTGCGCGGGTTCGCAAAGCGCGGCCGTCCCTGCAACTCCTGGCTCTCGTTCAGGCGGGCGAAGGCCTCGTACGGCAGGTACACCTCGCCCCGCACCTCGAGCCCGGCGATCGCGCGTCGAAGCCGCTTCGGCACCGCCTCCATGGTGCGCAGGTTGTCGCTCACGTCCTCGCCGGTCTGGCCGTCGCCCCGCGTGCCGCCCTCGACGAAGCGGCCGTCGCGGTAGCGCAGCGCCACCGAGAGGCCGTCGATCTTGGGCTCGACCACGTACCACACTGGCAGACCATCGGCCAGCTGCCGCACGCGGCGGTCGAAGGCGGCGAGCTCCGCCTCGTCCATGGCGTTCTGCAGGGAAAGCAGCGGCTCGCCGTGGGGGAACGGCCGAAAGCCGGACAGGGCCGCGCCGCCAACGCGGGCCGTGGGCGAGTCGGCGGACGCGAGCTCGGGATGGAGGGCCTCGAGCTCCCGCAGCTCACGCACCAGCCGGTCGTAGGCGACGTCGGAGATCGTCGGCTGGTCGAGCACGTGGTAGCGGTAGTCGTGCGCCTGGATCTCCTCGCGCAGGGCGCGGATGCGCTCGCGCGCGGCCTCGTCGTCCAACGCCGATCCTCCCATCGGGCGTCTCTAGGCCGGGGCCCGCGTCAGGCCGGCGTAGACCAGCATCAGTTGGCGCACGCCGCCGCCCGGGAAGGCCACGGACACCACCGTGGTCTCGCCGCTGCCGCTCACCGCCACGATGGTGCCCGGGCCGAAGCGGGGGTGGAGGACGCGGTCGCCGGGCGCGAAGTCGCTCTCCAGGGCGGCGAAGGCGGCGGCGCGCCAGGCGGCCCCGTCGGCCGCCGAATGGCGCGCGGGAGCGGGCGCGGCGGCGCGCACAGGCGCCGGCGAGCGCCGGGCCGGGCCGAACGGCGCGGTGAGCGCCTCGGGCACCTCGCGCAGGAAGCGGCTCTTCAAGGTCGCCTCGGGCCGGCCGCGCTGGCCGCGGCCCGCCCGCGCGCGCGCCCGGGTCAGGTACAGGCGGTCCTGGGCGCGCGTGATGCCGACGTACATCAGGCGCCGCTCCTCCTCCATCTGCACCGGATCGTCCAGGCTGCGCATATGCGGGAACAGGCCCTCCTCGAGGCCGGTCAGGAACACCACGGGAAACTCGAGCCCCTTGGCCGTGTGCAGCGTCATGAGCGTGACCGCGCTGGCCTCCTCGCCCTCCTCGAGGCTAGAGGCGAGGGCCACCTGCCCGAGGAAGTCGACCGCGCGGCCCAGACCCTGCTCCTCGGCCTCGTGCGCCTTGCCGAGCAGGGAGTCGAGGTTCTCCAGCCGGCCCTCGGCCTGGGCGTCCACGCCGCGCAGGGACCGCAGCTGGCCCGCGAGGCCGGATTCCTCGATCAGGAACGCGAGGACCGCGCCGGCGCCGGCGCCCTCCTCGTCCATGTCGCGCGCCCGCCTGAGCACGTCGTACAGCGCTCGAGCGCCGCGCCGGCCCGGCGCGGACAGGCCCTCGACGGCCTCCGCCTGGGAGAGGACCACCACCAGGTCGGCGCCTGTGCTGTCCGCGTGGGCGGCGATCTTCTCGAGCGCGCTGTCGCCCAGGCCGCGGCGCGGCGACTGGGCGGCGCGTGCGAACGCCATGCGGTCGCGCGGCTGCACGACGAGGCGCAGGTAGCTCAGGGCGTCCTTCACCTCGGCCCGGTCATAGAAGCGCGCCGCGCCGACCAGGCGGTACGGAAGGGCCAGCCGCAGAAGCGCCTCTTCAAGGGGTCGTGACTGGGCGTTGGTGCGGTAGAGGACGGCGATCTCGGACGCGCGCATCCCCTCGTCCTGCACGAGGCGTACGATCTCCCCCGCCACGATCGCGGCCTCCTCGGCCTCGTCCGCGCCCTCCGCATAGCCGATCGGCAGGCCCTGGCCACGCGTCGCCACGAGCTCCTTCTCCAGGCGCTCGAGGTTGTGCTCGACCACCGCGTTCGCGGCCGCCAGGATGCGGGCCGTGGAGCGGTAGTTGTCGACGAGGCGTACGACGCGCGCGCCGGGGTAGTCTTCCTGGAAGCGAAGGATGTTGCGGAAGTCCGCGCCGCGCCAGCCGTAGATCGACTGATCGGGATCGCCCACCACGGACAGGTTCTGGCGCGCGCCGGCGATGAGCCGAACCCAGGCGTACTGCGCCGTGTTCGTGTCCTGGTACTCGTCTACGAGCACGTAGCGGAAGCGCTCGCGATAGCGCTCGAGCACGTCGGGCGCCCGCCGCAAGAGGTCGACCCCCAGGCGCAGGAGGTCGTCGAAGTCCATGGCGGCGCTCTTGGCCAGCTCGTCCTGGTAGCGGGCGTACAGGTCAGCGATCACGCGCGCGCGATAGTCGCCCTGGGCCTCCAGGCGGAACGCGTCCGGCGACATGAGCTCGCCCTTGGCGCGCGAGATGCGCCCAAGCACGGCGCCGGCCGGCCATTCCCGATCGCTCAGGCCCGCATCCTTGACGACCTGGCGCATGAGCCGCTCCTGGTCGGACGCGTCGTACACGCTGAACGCGGCCGGATAGCCGATGCGCTCGGCCTCGCGCCGAAGGACTCGCAGGCTCGCGGCGTGGAAGGTGTGAATCCACAGCCCCGGCGCGTCGCCAAGAAGCCGGGCCACGCGCGACGCCATCTCCTGCGCCGCCTTGTTCGTGAAGGTGATCGCCAGGATCTCGCCGGGGCGCACGCGGCCGGACTCGATCAAGTAGGCGATGCGGCTCGTCAGGGCGCGCGTCTTGCCGCTACCGGCCCCGGCCAGCATGAGAAGCGGTCCCTCTCCGTAGGTGACCGCTTCTCGCTGTGCGGGGCTCAGGCTGTCGAGATCCAGAGCGCCGTCCCTCCCCGTTCGGGGTTCGGCCCGGCGAACGCGATTCCCTCAG
>JAKASY010000462.1 GCA_021817625.1 Bacillota bacterium
CGCCGGGGGTTCAGGCACATCATGACCGTCTACAACCACCGCACCGGACAGCGCCGCAACATCACCGTGTGGCCAGAGCTCTACGGCTGGGGCGTGGGCGCCGAGTCCCTGCGCTACCGCTTCCAGTGGACGTTCCCCATCCTCTTCTCGCGCCACGACCCGGACGCCCTCTACGTCGCCGGAAACCGCGTCTTCCGCTCGCGCGACCTCGGGCAGAGCTGGACGGCCGTGAGCCCCGACCTCACGCGCGCCGACCCCTCGCGCCTCGCGCCCTCGGGCGGGCCGGTGACGCGGGACAACACCGGCGCCGAGGTGTACTGCACGATCTTCGCCTTGGCCGAGTCGCCGCTCGCGCCGGGCCTGTTCTGGGCGGGCAGCGACGACGGCCGGGTGCACGTGAGCGAGGACGGCTGCGAGACATGGCGGGAGGCCACGCCGCCGCCGGATCTCCTGCCCGAGTGGGCGCTCGTCAGCGTCATCGAGCCTTCGCCGCACGACCCCGACGCGGCCTACGTGGCGGCCAGCCGCTACAAGCAGGGCGACAACCGGCCCTACCTCCTGGAGACGCGCGACCGCGGGCGCACGTGGCGGGCGATCGGCGAGGGGCTGCCCGACGACGAGTTCACACGCGTCGTGCGCGAGGACCCGTCGTGCCCGGGGCTCCTCTTCGCGGGCACGGAGACCGGGATCTACGCCCGCCTCGGCGGCGCTTGGCGGCGCCTGGCTGGGGGCCTGCCGGTGGTGCCGGTGCACGACCTGGCGATCCGGGGGGACGAGCTCCTCGTGGCCACCCACGGCCGCTCGTTCTGGGCGCTGGACGACCTCATGCCGCTGCGCTCCCTGGCGACGGGGGCGGTCGAGCGGGGCGCAGCCGCCTACCTCTTTCCGCCCAAGCCCTGCCTGCGCATCCGCACATACGGCGGCGTGCGTGGAGAGCCTGACGGGGAGGGGGTCGGGTACGCGGGCGTCGGCCCGAGCAAGGCGCGCTACGCGGCCGAGTGGGCGTCCGACGGGCGCATGCGGGCCCGCCTTCTCGACGCGGGCGAGAACCCGCTGGCAGGCGCCGTCTTCCAGTACGTCCTGGCCGAGGCCCCCGACGCTACGGCGGAGGTCGCCATCCTCGCCGGCGACGGCACGCCCCTCAGGGTCTTCAAGGACGTACCGGCGAGGATGGGGCTCAACCGCTTCGTCTGGAACCTGCGCCTCGACGGCGCCGACCCGGTGGTGGCCGAGGACCTGAGCGCCTGGCAGCGGCCGCACGGGCCGCGCGTCCTGCCTGGCGAGTACCGCGTGGAGCTGCGCGTCGGCTCCTGGCGCATGGAGCAGCCCCTGCGCGTACTGCCGGACCCCCGGGTGCCAACCCGGGCGGAGGACCTGGCCGCCCAGATGGCGTTTCTCCTCTCGGTGCGCGACCGGCTCTCCCAGTGCAACCGCGCGATCAACGAGGCGAGCGCGTGCCTCGGGCGTGTCGACGCCCTGTGGCCCGGCGCCGCGCCCTCCGGTCCCGCGGCGGAGCTCCGGGCGATCCGCGAGAGGCTCATCGACGTGCGCATGCGGGGTGCCCAGCTCTGGCCGAGCGGCCTCAACGAGAAGCTCAACGCCCTGTTCGACTCCGCCGACAGCGCCGACGCGCCGCCCACGCGGCAGGAGGAGGAGGTCCTCTCCGAGCTGGGCGGCCGGCTCGATGCCCTGGTGGCGAGACTCTCGGCGTTGCGCGCCGGTGCGCTAGCCGCGATCGAGAGCCTTGCGGCCGAGGGCCCGCAGCGCCCGGCCGCGGACGAAACCGCATAGCGCCACGCGATTGCGGGCCTTTCGGGCGCTGCCTCCGGCGCGTCTCGTCGGTCGCCGTCGTCCTGGCGGAGGCGGCCGGATCCAGGTAGGGAGCGGGCGTCACATGCGGCCGTGCGACCCGCTGCGCCCGGTGCCGCGCTACCCTGCACCCAGACGTCGCCCGGGCGCGGTCCGGCAGCGCACGCTAGTTGTCGGCGAAGTGGCAGGCCACGGCTTGGGGCCCGCCCCGCGGCAGGAGCGCGGGCCTCTCACGCAGGCACACGTCCTGGACGAACGGGCAGCGGCTTGCGAAGGCGCAGCCGGCCATCTCCACGGCCGGGTCGGGCAGCTCGCCCTCGAACCCGGCCAGATCCCGCCCCTGGTTGTTGTCCGGGTCCGGGTCCAGCAGGGCGGCCTGCAGGAGGCGCGTGTAGGGATGACGCGGTCGGCGGATCACATCCTCGCTCCGCCCGTACTCCATGACGTGGCCGGCGTACATGACCATCGTCCGGTGCTCGCCGGCGAAGGAGTCGGCGAGCGCCAGGTCGTGGGTGATGAATACGAACGCCACGCCCAACCGGTCACGCAGGTCCCGGAGGGTCGCGAGAATCGACTGGCGCAGCGACACATCCACCATGGACACGGCCTCGTCTGCGACGATCACCTTGGGGTCGAGCGTGAGGGCGCGGGCGATGACCACGCGCTGGCGCTGGCCGCCGGAGAGCTCGTACGGGTAGCGCTGGAGGAACTCGGTCGGCGGGTGGAGGCCGACGAGCGAGAGAAGCTCCTGGGCCCGGGCCAGGGCCCGGGAGCGCGTGCCCAAGCGGTGCGCAAGGATCGGGTCGCACAGCGCCTGGGCGACCGTCTTGCGCGGATTCAGGGCGCTGTAGGGATCCTGATGGACGATCTGCACGCTGCGGCGGGCAAGCCTCGCCTGGGCGGGCGGCAGGGAGGCGGGCTCGACGCCCTCGAGCGCGATCGTGCCCTTGGACGGGGGCATGACGAATGCCACCATGCGGCCGAGGGTGGACTTGCCGCTGCCGCTCTCGCCCACGACGGCGAGGATCTCACCCGGTGCCAGGTCGAGCGTCAGGGGGGCGACGGCGAGCAGGCGCCGAGGCTGCTCGAAAAGCCGCTGGCTGCGGACGGGGAAGTACTTGGCGACCTCGCGCAGGGAGAGCACGCTACCGGGCATCCTCTGCCGTCGCCTCCTCGTCGTCGAGCTCCTCGAACGCTTGGCGCACCTCGCGCCAGCGTACGCAGCGGACCACCCTCCGCTCGTCGCCGGTGGCCTCGAGCGCCGGCCTGTCGCCCAGGCACGCCTCGGTGGCGAAGCGGCAGCGCGGCGCGAACCGGCACCCCGGCGGCAGGTGCCGCAGATCGGGAGGATGGCCGGTGAGCAGGGCCAGTCTCCTCCCCGGCGTCCGGCTGAGCGAGGGCACGGCGGCGACGAGGCCCTGGGTGTAGGGGTGGCCGGGCTCGTGGTAGAGCTGCCGGCTCGGGCCGGTCTCCACGATCTCGCCCGCGTACATCAAGAT
>JAKASY010000463.1 GCA_021817625.1 Bacillota bacterium
TCTCGCTGGAGATCCGCGTCACGTCCTGGCCGGAGAGCCGGTAGGTGCCGGCCGTCGGCCGGTCGAGCAGGCCCAGGATCTGCATGAGCGTGGACTTGCCGCTGCCCGACGGCCCCATGAGGGCGACGAACTCGCCGCGCCCCACGTCGAGGTCGATGCCGTCCAGGGCCTGGACCGCGGCCTCGCCCTGGCCGTAGCGCCGCACGAGGCCGCGTACCTCGATTACCGGCGCCGTGCCGGCCTCCCGGCCTGGTTTCATGGTGTCGGACATGCCATCCCTCTTTCGCGCCGCGATGCCGCCCATCGGTAATGCCAAAAAGAATAGGAACACAAAGAATTGCGGGCCCCATGATAAACCTCCGCAAGCGGCTGTCAACGCCGGCCGGGCGTTACGCGGGGCCGCACAGGGCCACGCGCCGCACGAGTCGAAAATGGCGCTGCGGGATAGTGATCCCGGGAGCGGCCCCGCGGGAGGATGCCCGGATGGTCATCGCATGGCTTGTCGTCGCGTACCTGACCCTGGCCGAGCCGGTGCTCGGCCTCCTCGTGTACCGCCGCCTGCGCGACGGCAGCATCTCGCGCTCGCGTGCCTACGCCTCCAGCATCGCGCAGGCCTGGGTCCTGACCGCGGCGGCCTTGGCATCCCTTTCCCTGGCGGGCGTTCCGCTCGCGCGCCTCGGCCTGCGCCTCGGCGACTACGCGCCTGCGGCCGGTCAGGGCGTCGTGCTCGGCCTGGCCGCCGGCCTGGTGCTTGGCGCGGCGGCGAGCTTGGCCATTGTCGCCTTGGCGCGCCGGCGGCACGCGGGCACGCCGCTACCGCCGCCCACGCGACGGCGCGTCGCCGGCGCTATCGCGCTCCTGCCGCGGACCGTCCCCGAGCGGCGTCTGTTCGCCCTGGTTGCGGTCACGGCCGGCGTGTGCGAGGAGATCCTCTACCGCGCGGTCGCCCTGTACGTTCTCAGCCACGCCCTGCCCGGCCTGCCCATGCCTGCGCTCGTGGCCCTGGCCGCCCTGGTCTTCGCTCTTGGCCACGCCTACCAGGGCTTGGCCGGCGCTCTCGGGGCGGGCGGCATCGGCGCGGCGTTCGCGGTCGTGTACCTGGGCACCGGCTCCCTCCTCCTGCCAGTCGTCCTGCACAGCGTGATCGACCTGCGTGCCCTCGCCGCCGCGCCCGAGGCGGCCGCGGCTCCGGCACAGGGCGCCGCGTGACGCGCCGGAGCGGGTCCCACCTGTCGCCGCGAAGGAGGTAGGGGCCGCGGCTCCCGCGCGCCGCGGCCGCACGCCATGACCGAGCTGGCGCCGTCCCGCCTTCTGGCCTCCCTGCCCGACCAGTTCTTCGCCGCCCTTGTGGCGCGCGCCGAGGCCCGGCGCCGCGAGGGCCGCGACGTCATCAACCTCGGCCAGGGAAACCCCGACGTGCCGACGCCGCCCGCCTTGGTGGCCGAGCTCGCGCGCGCCGCCTCAAGACCGGAGCTGCAGCGCTACACGCCGTTTCGCGGCCTCGCCCGCCTGAAGGAGGCGGCCGCGGCCTGGTACGGGCGCCGCTTTGGTGTCGCCCTCGACCCCGAGCGCGAGGTGGCGATCGCGATCGGCGCCAAGGTGGCGCTCGGCGAGCTGCCGCTCGCCCTTGTCGAGCCCGGGGAGGGCGTGGGCGTCCCCGACCCCGGCTATCCGGACTACCTGTCCGGCGTCGCCCTCGCGCGGGCCGTGCCGGTGCCCGTGCCGCTCGCGCCGGAGCGCGCCTACCTGCCCGACTGGGGGGCGCTCTCGCGGCCCGTGCGCATGGCCTACATGAACTACCCCCATAACCCGACCGGCAGCGCGGCGACCGACGCCGCCATGGACGAGGCCATCGCCTTCGCCCGGCGCACGGGATGCCTCCTCGTGCACGACTGGGCGTATGGCGAGATCCGCTTCGACGGCCGCCCGGCCGTCTCGCTCCTCGCCCGCCCCGGCGGGCTCGAGGTCGGGGTGGAGATCGTGACCTTCTCCAAGTCGCACTCCATGGCCGGCTGGCGCATCGCCTTCCTGGCCGGGAGGGCGGACGTGATCGCCCACTTCGAGCGCCTGCAGGACCACCTGCACTGCGGCCCGTTCGGCGCCGTCCAGGAGGCGGCCGCGCTTGCCCTGTCGCCGGAGATGGACAGCGCCGCGCAGGAGCGCCGCATGGTCTACGAGGCCCGGCGCGACGCCCTGGTGGCCGCCTGCCGGCGCGAGGGCTGGCCCCTTCCGCCGCCCGCGGGATCGATCTTCGCCTGGGGAGACGCGCCGGCGGGGGTGGCGTCGCGGCGCTTCGCCGACACGCTCCTGGACGAGGCGGACGTCGTCGTGGCGCCGGGAGACGCGTTCGGACGGCTGGGCGAGGGCCACGTGCGCATCGCCCTGACCGAAAGCGCGGAGCGCCTCACCGAGGCGGCGGCGCGGGTCGGCGCCGTGATGCGCCGCCATGGCTGGACTGCGCTGGCTGCGGCGCCGTGAGCAGCGGCGTGGCGGCTCCCGTGACCGTCTCGCTGGGCGGGGAGCAGGATCGGGAGGCCGCGCTGGCCGTCTGGCGGGCGGCCATCGGGGCGCGGCGGGCGGGGCGGCCGGTGCCGCCGCACGTGGAGGCGCGGGTGCGGCGTTATATCGGCGAAGCCGGCGCCTTTCTCGTGGTGGCGCGCGAGGGGGAGCGCCTCGTCGGCATGGCGCTCGGCCTCCAGGGCCGGGCGGACGACGGGTCGGGGCCGCCCTTGCCCGGTCTCCTGCACATCTCGTCGGTGTACGTCGCGCCTGACCGCTGGGGCCGGGGCATCGGCCGGCGCATGATGGACGCCGTGCTGGCCGAGGGCCTCGCCCGAGGCTACGAGCGCACCCAGCTCTGGACGCAGGCCGACAACGAGCGCGCGCTTAGACTGTACGCCGGGCGCGGCTTCCGGCCGAGTGGGCGGAGCAAGCACGACGACGACCTTGGCGACCGCATCGTGCACCTGGAGCGGGACCTGTCCACGCTCTTGTAGGGGCCTGCGGCGAGCGTCGCCCGCACCAGAGATGCCATCGGGACGCGGCCTTGAGGCTTTCTTGCTGTCACGGCGCGTCCGGGGCTCTCTGTCATGTCATATCAAATGTCCAGACATCTGTCGTTTGATTGCGGCTCAGCGCCCATTTGGTGGCGCAAATGTGCACAAATGCTCGAATCGTGGCAGGAGATACGGCTGCCGTAGCGGATATTTCCTACGGGCAGACTGTATTTCGACGCGTTTCCCACCGCATGGGCAATGGTTTTCCGTATGGTCTCACACGTGGAGGTTGCACCGTTGACACTCGACACC
>JAKASY010000464.1 GCA_021817625.1 Bacillota bacterium
GCTCGCCAACGGTCGTGACGGCCAGCGCTGGGAGCTCGTGGGCCGCGTCGAGCCGGTGCAGGGCTGCGCGGCCGACGTCATCCCCGGCTACCGGCTGAGCCTCCTGGCGCGGCGGCTCGGGCCGGGAGAGGACGCGGAGGTGGTGCGCGTGTCGCCCACCCGCGTGTACCCGGGCTGGGAGGAGGCGGCCCAGGCCCTGCGCCTGCTCGCGGCGGAGGTGGCGGCGGACTTTGCCGGCGGCCACCCGCCCGGCCCCTAGGGGCGAGCGGGCAACCATCGATCGCGCGTCAGATCGGAGGGAGCGAGCCATGCTTGTCGATCGGGCGGAGGGCCTCGGCCCGCTCGCGCGCCATGTGCGCGGCGAGCTTGCCGAGGCGTGGGCGGAGCGCCTCGTCCGCATGTCGGCGCAGCTCGCCGCGGGGGGCGAGGAGCGCGACCGCGAGGCGCGCCTGCCGTGGGAGAACGTGCGCGCGCTGCAGGCGGAGGGCTACCCGGCCCTGACCGTGCCGTCCGAGTTCGGCGGCGCGGGCGCCGGCCTGCGCGACATGTGCCTCCTCCAGGAGATCCTCGCCATGGCCGACGGTCCGACGGCCCTCGGCCTTGGCTGGCATCTGTGCCTGATGCTCGGCCTGCACGCGTCGGGCGCCTGGCCGGCCGACGTGCGCGAGCGCGTGTTCCGGCGCGTCGTCGCCGAGGGCGCGCTCGGCAACAGCTGCGCCACTGAGCGCGAGACGGGCAGCCCCAGCCGCGGCGGCCGGCCGACGACGCGCGCCGAGCGCCTCCCGGACGGCAGCCTGCGCCTCAACGGCCGCAAGACCTTCGCCACGTTCAGCCCGGCGCTGTCGTGGTACCTGGTGACGGCTGCGCTCGATGACGAGGCGGTCGGCGAGATCCTCGTGGAGGCGGGCACCTCGGGCGTGCGCGTCGAGGAGACCTGGGACGCCCTCGGCATGCGCGCGAGCGCAAGCCACGATCTCGTGCTGGAGGACGCCGTCGTGCCGGCGGACGCCCTGGTCGAGTCGTTCACGCCGCCCGGCCGGTCGCGGCGCGGCGCCGACGGCGGCGGGCCGCTCCTGCACGTGCCGGCCTGCTACCTGGGGATCGCCATGGCCGCGCGCCGCGACCTCCTCGCGTTCGCCTGGCGCCATCGGCCCAACAGCCTGCCCGGGCCGATCGCGGAGCTCGGGCAGGTCCAGGACCAGATCGGGCGCATCGAGCTCACGCTCGCGCGCGCCAACGCCATGCTGTTCGATGCCGCGGAGGCCTGGGACGCGACGGACGAGCGTGGGCGGGCGGCGCTCCGGCCGCTCATGGCGGCCGTGAAGGTGGCCGGCACGGAGGCGGCGGTCGAGGCGGTGGACCTGGCCATGCGCGTCGTGGGCGGGCACAGCCTGGCGCGCTCTCTGCCGTTCGAGCGCTACTACCGCGACGCGCGCGCGGGCCTGCACAATCCGCCCATGGCCGACATCGCCCTGCGCGGCCTCGGGCGGGCGGCGCTCGAGCCGGTGCGCCCTTGAGCGCAAGCGCTGGGAGCGGGTCGCCGCCAGCGCCCTACCTGACCGTGGGCGAGGCCCTCGCCGCGTTCGCGGCACCCGCGGGCGTGCGGCTCGAGGACGCGTCCTGCCTCTCCGCGCACGTCGTGGGGGCAGAGCTCAACGTCGCCATCGGCCTCGCGCGGCTGGGCGTCGCGTCGGCCTTCGCAGGCGCCGTCGGGGACGACGTCTGGGGGCGGCGTGTGCGCCGGGCTCTCGCGGCCGAGGGCGTCGACGCCTGCGCGCTCTCCACCGACGACCAGCGCCCGACGGCGCTCCTGTTCAAGGAGGGGGCGGCTGGCGGCGGGCTGCGCGTGCACTACCGCAGGAGCGGGTCCGCCGGCGCCGCCTACCGCGGCGGCGAGACGCTCGAGCGACTGGCGCGCGTCGCGCGGGGCCTGCACGTCACGGGCATCTCCCTCGTCGTGGGCGCGCCCCTGCGCGCCGCCTGCCTGGCCGCGCTCAGGGCGCTGCCCGCTGCCGCGCTCTTCTCCTTCGACCTGAACGTGCGCCGCACGCTCGGGCCCCCGCCGGTGTGGCGAGAGGCGCTGGAGGCGGTGCTCGGGCGCGCCGACCTGGTGTTCGCGACAGGCGAGGAGCTCGCCGTTGTCGGGCTTGCCGCAGACAGCGTGGCGGAGCGCCTCGGGGCCCGGGGCGGAGCCCTGATCGTGCGGGGCGAGGCGGCGGAGAGCGAGGTGCACGCCGCGGGCGCGGTGGAGCGCGTGACGGCGCCGGCGCCCGGGGCGCCCGTGCTCGACGTGGTGGGGGCGGGGGACGCGTTCGCGGCCGCCGCCATCGCCATGCGCCTGCGCGGGGAGCCATGGCGGCGGGCGGCGCTCGCCGGGCACCTGGCGGGGGGCGCGGTGGTGAGCCGCCTGGGCGACTACGAGGGCGCGCCGTACGCCTCCGAGCTCGAGGCCCTGCTGCAGGGAGGCGCGGTCAGCCGCTAGCGTCGGAGGTTTCGAGCGTTGGGAGGGGCGTTGATGCGGCTTTGGGCGTGGCGGCGCGAGGACGGAAGCGAGACGTGGGGGCTCGACGAGGGCGACGGGCGCCTGTGGGACGGCGGGGCGCACACGGGGGAGCCTCTCCACTGGGCCCAGGCCAAGGTCTGCGAGGCGCGTGGGGCCGTGGCGTTCGCGCGGGCCGTCGGCTTCGCGGCGCGGGGCGGCGCTGACGGACCGCTCGCGTCCCGCCTCCAGGCGGAGGGGCGTCTGCTCCTGCCCTGGCGGTCGCCCGAGGTCTGGGCGGCGGGGGTCACGTACAAGGTGAGCGAGGACGCCCGTCGGCGCGAGTCGGCGAGCGCGGACATCTATGCCCGCGTGTATGACGCCGAGCGGCCCGAGCTGTTCTTCAAGGCCGGGCCGGGCCGTGTCCGGGGACCGGGTGGGCGGCTGGGGCTCAGGCCCGACGCGCGCTGGCAGGTGCCCGAGCCGGAGCTCGCCCTGATCGTCGGCGCGGCCGGCCGGATCGTCGGCTACACGTGCGGCAACGACATGAGCTGCCGCGACATCGAGGGCGAGAACCCGCTCTACCTGCCGCAGGCCAAGATCTACGACGGCGCGTGCGCGCTGGGCCCGGCCGTTCTCCTGGCAGAGCCGGAGGAGGCGAGGAGCCAGCCGGTGTTCGCCATCCGCCTGGTGATCGAGCGAGCCGGCGCCGGCGTGTTCGAGGGCTCTACCGACACGGGCCGCATGGTGCGCTCCTTCCGCGCCCTGGTCGACTATCTTGGCCAGGCGTACACTGTCGCGCCCGGCACGGCGCTCCTCACCGGCGCC
>JAKASY010000465.1 GCA_021817625.1 Bacillota bacterium
CGACGCCCAGGACCTCCGCCTCGACGCGCGCCATCACCTCGTCGCCGTCGGCACCCGGATCGGCGTAGAGCGCGTACTCGCACAGGGCGCGCACGGTGCGCAGGCGCACGAACGCCAGCCGCTGGCGGCGGAAGCTCTCGATCGCCGCGTCCGCCTCCCGCACGCCCAGCCCCTGCGCCGTCAGCCACGCCGCGTCCTCGAGGAAGGCGGCGAGCGTCTCGCCCATCGCCTCGTTGAATGCGCCGGGCTCGTCCCGGAAGATCGGGCTCGGCGGCTCCTTGAAGCGAGCGTGGAGGGCATGGCCCAGCTCGTGCATGAGGGTGTGGTAGCTTCCCAGGCCGTCCCTGGGACTGGCGAGGATGCGGATGTCGTACGGCGGGTCGACGGGTACGCACAGCCCGTTGTAGGGGATGTCGCAGGGCACGAGGGTGATGCCGAGGGAGAGCGTCTCGAGCCCATGGTCGCGCAGGAAGGCGTCCAGGGCGCGCGCGATGCCCGACGCTGGGAAGGCGCCCGCGTCGACGCCCCCGCCCGCGGTGTCGAGCAGGAACTCGAC
This sequence comes from Bacillota bacterium, assembly GCA_021817625.1. The sequence goes on from JAKASY010000465.1 coordinate 557, forward strand.
GTCCCAGGGCGCGGGCTCGCCATCGAGCCCCGCATGGGCGGCCCGCTCCGCCAGGAGGGCGCGGTACATGTCCTCCGTGTCGCGCAGGAGCGCCTGAAGGAAGCCCGCCACCCGGCCGGGCGTGACGTCCATGCGCTCCATGGCGTACGTGACGTAGCCGCCGTGGCCACGGCGGCGCGCCGCCTCGTCGCGCAGAGCGATGAGGCGCCTGAGGTCGCCCTCCGCCGCCCGCGACAGGGGGGCGAGCGCGGCGTAGGCCGGCCGCCGCCGCTCGCGGTCGCGCGCCGTGCGCAGCACGTGGCGCACGGCGCTCACGCCGCGCGCGCCCGGGATCTCCGGCTCGAATGCCACGAGCCGAGCCTCAAACGCGCGCTGCAGGTTAATGACCTCACTATCGCCGCCGATGCGCGCGCTGTCGAGCCGACGCCGCCACATGAGCGCGCGGCGCGCGTCGAGCGGGCTCGGCCGGTCATCGGTGAGGGCGTCGGCCGCCTCTGCCAGATCCTCCTGCCCAAGGAGCTCGGCGATCGCCACGTCCACCCTCGTGGCCTCGGGGTCCGACCGCCGCGCCACATACTGGCCCGCGCGGATGCGCGCACGCTCGCGCTCCAGGCGCATGAGCTCGAGCTCCGCCTGGTCGAGGCGCGTGCGCGCCTTCGGGCCGGTCACGGCGCCGCCGCGGGCGACGGGGCTAGGAGCTGCGCGAGCAGGACCGGGTCGACGTTGCCGCCGCTCACCACGAGCGCGAGACCGTCGCGCGCCTCGAGGGCGCCGGACAGGACCGCCGCGGCCGTCACCGCGCCCGACGGCTCGGCCACGATCTTCGCCTCCAGGGCGAGCACGCGCACGGCCTCGCGGATCGCCGCCTCCGACACGGTGACGAAGGCGTCGACCCGGCGCGACAGCACCTCCCACGGCTTCTCTCCCGGCCCCAGGGTGCGCAGCCCGTCGGCGATCGTCTCGGTGTGGTCGAGCTCGAGGCGCCGCCCGGCCCGCCACGACTGGTAGGCGGCCGAGGAGCCCTCGGGCTCGACGCCGACGACGCGGACATCCGGCCTTCGGCCCTTGATCGCCGTGGCGACGCCGGAGAGCAGGCCGCCGCCCCCGACCGGAACCGCCACCTCCCGCACGCCCGGCAGGTCGTCGAGGATCTCGAGCCCCAGCGTGCCCTGGCCGGCCATGACGTCCACGTCATCGTAGGACGGCACGTAGGCGAGGCCGCTCTCCCGCGCCAGCGCCGTGGCGCGGGCGATGCGCTCACCCGAGGTGTGGCCGCAGCGCTCGACGGTGGCACCCCAGGCGAGCGCTCCCGCGACCTTGGGCGGGGAGGCGTCCTCCGGCACCACGACGGTGACCGGTATGCCCAGCATCGCCCCGGCCCACGCCAGCGCCTGTCCGTGGTTGCCCGACGACGCCGTCGCGACGCCGGCCGGCGGCGGGCCGCCGGCGCGCGCCGCCTCCTCCTGCAGGACGAGAAGGCGGTGCATGGCGCCGCGGGCCTTGAACGCCCCGGTCGTCTGGAGATTCTCCGCCTTGAGCAGGACGGCAGGGCGGCCGCGGCCGGCGCCCCCAACGCTCCACGGCACGAGCGGCGTGCGCCGCACCCGTCCGTTCAGTCTGCGCGCCGCGGCCTCTATGTCGGCCAGTTCGACCCTCTTGCCCGACCGCTCCCTTCCGCTGCGCCGGGCCCTCGCCCGGTGCGAACCAAGCCTGCTTCGCGCCCGGGGGGCGCCCTCCTCCCGCCCCGAACAGGCCGCGCCCGCCCGGCGGTCCGGGCGGGCGCGGCGGCGGCTCTGGTCAGGACGCCGGCGCCGGCGGCGGCGAGCGAAACCAGGGTCGGCCCGTGCCGAAGCCCGTGCGACCGCAGGCGCCGATGCCGATCAGGGCCACGACGATGCTCACGAGGACGCCGAGGAGCGGGATCGAGCCGACGAGCAGGAGGAGCACGCTGCCGGCCACGAGCTCCCAGCCCACGACGGCGCGCGCCACGCCGAGATGCGGCAAGAGCCGCGCGCCCAGGAGGAGGGAGACCGCCACGTAGCCCATCACCTTGGCGGCGACGAGCGCGAGGCCCAGGAGCATGGCGAGGGGGATGCCCAGGATCGTGATCGCCAGGAGGATGCTCGCCGGCCCCGCCGCCAGGGCGACCAGGAGGCCCCAGCCCAGTGCCGGCCCCGGGGCGCCCTCGATGTCCTGCGCGATGCGCCGCGTGGGCTCGGGAAACAGGCTCAGCAGGACGAAGGCGACCGCCACGCTGAGAAGCCACCATGCGACGCGGCCCACGATGGCGAGGGCCAGGCCCACACCGGCCAGGGGGCCAAGCACGCCCATCTGCGGCAGATGGCCCAGGGCCGACCACAGGCCGACGCCCGCCAGGTTGTAGCCGACCGACGTCGTACCGTGGCCATTACCTGGTGTGGGCAGCGCCTGGCCGGGTGACAGGCGGACCGTCTGGCCCGCGCCCACGCTCACCTTGCCCTCGACGCGGGCGCTGTGGGTCAGCACCAGCTGCCCCATGCCGACCTGGACGCTGCCCGTGACGATGCCCGACACCTCGATCGCGCCCATGCCGACGCTCACGTTGCCGATCTGGGTGCCGCGCACGACGACCGTGCCGACGCCCATGCTGATGTTGCCCTGGTGGGTGGTGCCTGCGGGCACGGTGTAGGTGCCCGCGCTGATGCTGGTGCTGCCCTGGGCCGAGGCCATGGCCGGGAGCGCCATGGCGAGGGCCGCGGCGGCCGCCAGC
>JAKASY010000466.1 GCA_021817625.1 Bacillota bacterium
GTCGCTGGCGAGGAACGTGACCACGTCGGCGACCCACTCCGGCTCTCCCACCACGCCGAGCGGAATCCGCTCCTCAAAGGCCCGGGTGACGTCCGGCGTGAACATCGGCTCGGTGAGCGGCGTCCGAATGTGCCCTGGCGCCACGGCGTTCACCGTGATCCCATCACGCCCCAGCTCAAGGGCGAGGGCGCGGGTGAAGGCGTTGACCCCGCCCTTGCTGGCGGAGTACGGGCCATTGAGGGGCCGCGCCACGGTGGAGAGCACCGAGGAGACGTTGATGATCCGCCCGCCCCGCGCCGCGACACGGAGATGCGGGATGGCGGCGCGTGCAACGTAGAACATGCCGGTGAGGTTCGTGGCGAGGATGCGCTGCCACTCGGCATCGGTGAGGTCCGCCATCATCTTCTGGAGCACGACGCCGGCGTTGTTGACGACGACATCGAGACGGCCGAAGTCGCGTGCGGCGGCGTCAACGCCGGCGTTCACGGACGCTGAGTCCGAAACGTCCATGCCGTAGGTTCGCGCGCGCCCGCCCTCGGCCCGGATAAGGTCCTCGGTAGCGCTTAGCCCCTCGTCGCGGATGTCCGTGACCGCGACGGACAGGCCGGCGCGGGCGAGTGCGACGGCGCAGGCCTGACCGATGCCCGAACCGGCCCCGGTCACCAGTGCGACGCGGTTGCCCGCCATAGGTATCTACCCCCCGGTCGGTATCTGGCGTACGCCCATGACACCTAACGTGACTCCTAAATGGTGGTGCGAACCGTGCCGAACGAGAGCCCGCGGACCAGATAGCGCTGCAATACGAACGCCAGCACGATGACCGGCACCGAGGCGACCATCGCGATCGCGGCGATGTCGCCCCACAGCACGTAATGGCTCTCCATGAGCGTCGGCAGGATGTACGGCAGGGTTGTGATCCGCCCCTGCGATAGCACGAGGGCGTACGTGAACTCGTTCCAGGAGAAGATGAACGCCAAGAGCGTGGTGGCGACGATCGCCCCGCGCGTGGCCGGCAGGGCGACGTCCCAGAACGCGCGCCAGCGCGTGGCGCCGTTGACCAGCGCCGACTCCTCGAGCTCGACCGGGAGGTCCTCGAAGAAGCCTTTGAGCACCCACGTGACGAACGGCACGGTGAACGCCGAGTACTGCACGATCATCGCGGGGAAGGTGTCGATCAGGTTGAGGGCCCGCCAGAATTGGAACATCGGGATGGCCACGACCACCTCGGGGAAGAAGAGCACGCTCAGCACGAAGAACGAGAAGTTGTTGCCGCCGACGCGGTAGCGGGCGATGGCGTAGGCCCCGAGCACGCCTACGACCAGGGAGATCGCCGTGGAGCCGACCGAGATCAGGAACGAATCTTCGAGCCCCTTCAGGCCCCCCCACTGCACCAGGGCCTGGCTGAAGTTGGTCCAGTACAGGTGCTGCGGCAGGAAGATGGGCGGGCTCGTGAGCCACTCGGCCGGTGGCTTGAGGGCGGTGTTCACCATCCAGTAGACGGGGAACAGAAAGAACGCGAGCGCCACGGCGGTGCCCACGACCGTAAGCGCCTGGCGTCGCGTCCTGGCGGTCGGCATACGGATCTCACTCCCCTAGGGCACGAGCGTGCGCACGTTGGGCTTGGCCATGAGTTTCACGATGGCCTGAACCAGGAGGACGATGATGATCAGCTGGATGAACGCCATGGCCGCGGCGTAGCCGACGTCGAAGTACGTGAAGGCGTGGACGTACGTGTAGAACGACAGCGTTTCCGTGGCGGTGCCCGGACCGCCGTTGGTGAGGACGAGGATCGTCCCCCACAGCTGGAAGACGTTGATCAGGCGCAGGATGAGGGCGATGCCTAGGACCGGCCGCACGAGCGGAAGCATGACGTGCCAGAACACCTGCCAGCGTGTGGAGCCGTCGATGGCGGCGGCCTCGAGGATGCGCCCAGGCAGGGCCTGCAGCCCGGCGTACGCGAGCAGCATGATGAACGGCGTCCACTCCCAGAAGTCCACCAGCAGCAGTGAAGGCAGCGCCTGGCCGGGGCTGGCGGTCCAGAGCAGCGCCCTGAGGCCGAGGTGCTGGAGGAGAAAGTCCAGCGGCCCGAACTGGTAGTTGAACAGCTGCACCCATTGGAACGCCGCCACCGACGGCGAAAGGATGGTGGGGATGAGGAGCAGGACCATGACGGTCTGGGCGGCCCGCCCCAGGCTTCGCAGGAGGACGGCCAGCGCTACGCCCACCGGCATCTGCACGACCACCACCGCCAAGGCGAACACGCCGTTGATCGCGAGCGAATGCCAGAACAGGTTGTCGTGCAGCAGGTTGGCATAGTTCTCGAGCCCGATGAAGCGCAGGGGGGCCAAGGTGAGCATGTTGTAGTCGGTGAGCGAGGTCCGCAGCAGATAGAGGAGCGGGTAGATGCTCAGGCCGACGAGCATCACGGCAAGGGGCAGAGCGAGCCCCCAACCGAAGCCGATGGCGCGGCGGGTGAGGCGGCGATGGGTGGGGGGAGGCGCGGCCGGCACCTCCCCCCATCTCATCGCTTTGCCTCTAGTAGCGGACTCCGGCCTCATGGAAGCTCTGAATCCAGGCGTCGTAGGCAGTCTTCTGCGATCCCGCGCCATAGGATTGCGTCACGCTGTTCCACTCGGCGGCCGCGGCGTCCAACGCTGCCTTGGGCGACTGTGTGCCGGCGAGCGCCTGGTTCACGAACAGGTCGAGCATGTCGAGGTACTGCGCGGCGCCGGGAATGCCCAGCTCGGGGTAGCCGCCGGCCAGGCAAGCGCGGATCGCGCTCACGTATTCGGCGGCCGAGGCAGGCGGCATCGATGCCGCACCGGTGTGGGTCTTCACCAGGGCGGAACTCAGCTGCGACTCCCGGTAGGGGTCTTCGCCGCAGGCCGGGTCGTAGACGTCGCGGTAGCCGTTCAAGGTCATGTAGGCCGCTACCTCGTAGGCCTTGTCCTTGTTGTCCGAGTAAGCCGACACCGCCATCACGCGTGAGTAGGGCATGTAGCTGCGCACGGGGCAGGGGGCGAAGCCGCCCTTGCCGACCACCTTGCTCATCGCCGGGTCCTCGACCTTCAGGGGCAGGTCGTCCCACTGGATCACCATCGCAGTGGACCCGTTGAGGAAGATCTCGTTGAGCTGCGGGTAGCCCACCTGAAGAACGCCGGGAGGCGCGTACTTGGCCAGCTCGACCAGCTGGGTGAGAGCCTTGACACCGGCGGCGGAGTTGATCGCGGCATTCATTTGGCTGTCAAACCATTTGCCGCCGTACGCCGCGAAGATGTTGACGAACCAGGCGTAGCA
>JAKASY010000467.1 GCA_021817625.1 Bacillota bacterium
CCGATCGGGCGGCACGCCGAGAACCGACATGCCGAGCGTGATGCCGACGAATTCCGTGATCAGCGTGAGGAAGTTGGCCACCACGAGGTCGACCAGGGAGAACGCGCCCCAGGCCGGGCCGTACCGGCCCCAGATCATCTCGGCGTGACCGCGCCCGGTGACCGCGCCCAAGCGCACCGTCATCTCCTGGACGATATAGGCGACCGGGCCGAGGAGCACGAGAAACGGCAGGTAGAAGCCGATGCCGAAGGCCGCGCCGGTTTGCGCGTACGTGATGACGCCGCCGGCGTCGTTGTCGGCAATCATCACGAGGATGCCCGGCCCCACGAGGACCAGGGCGAGAATCAGGCGCTGCCCCAGGGAGCGCCGCCGCCTGAGCGCCTCGACGCGCTCGCGGTCGCGCTGGCGAATGGCCTCCTCCACGGCCAGCGCGTCCGCGTGCACGGCTAGCTCGCGCATCATGCGAGCACCTCCATGCCCGGCCGGCAGGAGGCGCTCGCGGCCCGGAAGGGGCTACGGCCGCATCCTGCCGCCGGCTGGCGTAAAGCCGGGTCGAACGCGCGGATAGCTATGACTGCCGCCGGCGGCATCCACGACCGTTTCCCCCTCTCGCGTGCCGGGGCGCTCACCCTCGATTGGGAGGGCGGCGTTGCCCTGGCACCGTCTTGACCGTAGGCGCGTGAGCGCGCAGTGTCAAGCGTTCAGCCGTCACGCCTACGCTAGTCGCCGTCATCTACTGACACGGCGAAGGAGACGCTCAATTTGCCTGGAACCGCCAATTCTGCCTCGTTGATGGAGATGGCGATCCGGGCTCGGGCGCTCAGGAGCGCGGTCCCTTGCCACGCAGCGCGCGCTCTGCTGTGATCAGGTCGCGCAGCACGTGAGCGGCGGGGAGTGGGATGTATGGCGGAGACGCGGGCAGCGTGGGTGACGGGCGCGGGCGGTGAGCTCGGCGGCGCGGTGGTGCGGCGGCTCGGGCGCGACGGCTGGCGCGGCGTGGCGAGTGCGCGGTCCGCCGCGCCCGCGGCGCTGCCGCCCTTTTGGCAGGCGGAGGCGGGCGCCCTCGACAGCGCCGACACAGCCCAGCGCGCGGCCCAGAGCGCGCTCACGGCGTTCGGCCGGCTGGACCTGGCCGTGCTCGCGGCCGGCGCGTGGGAGGGCGGCTCGGCGGCGCATGCGGGCGAGGCCGAGGCGCTCGAGCGCATGTGGCGCGCTAACGTCGAGACAACCTGGCACTGCGCGCGAGCGGCCGCCCAGGCGATGGCGCGCGGCCAGGCGACCGGGCCGCGGGCGATCGTCCTCGTGAGCGCCTTGACCGCGCTTGCGCGGCCGTCGCCGGCTGGCCAGGCCGCCTACCGGGCCTCGAAGGCGGCCGTGGCCTCGCTGGCCGACGGCCTCGCCGCCGACCTCGCGGCCGACGGCGTGGCGGTGTTCGCGCTCGCGCCGGTGACGCTCGCCACCGAGGCCAACCGGCGGGCCATGCCAAGCGCCGACGCGTCGCGCTGGGTGCGCCTCGAGGATGTGGTGGAGATCGTCTCCTTCCTCGCCACGCCGGCGGCGCGCGCGCTTTCCGGCGCGGTGCTGCCACTCGGCGCGCGGCTCGAGTCTGACCGTCCCTGACCTTGACAGCCTCGTCGGCGCCTCACTATACTCGGCCTGCACGGTGGATGTAGCTCAGTTGGTTAGAGCACCAGGTTGTGGCCCTGGGGGTCGGGGGTTCGAGTCCCCTCATTCACCCCAGTTTTTGTATCTGAGGACCTTTGGGGCGCGCTGCGCGGGCCATGCCGCGGCAGTGGCCGTCCGAACCGACTTGGGCCATTAGCTCAGCGGTTAGAGCGCCCGCCTTTTAAGCGGGGCGTCGATGGTTCGAATCCATCATGGCCCACCACCCGGTTCGCGCGGGCGTGGCGGAATGGCAGACGCGTGGGACTTAGGATCCCATGAGCCTAGCTCGTGAGAGTTCGAGTCTCTCCGCCCGCACCAATTGCCCCCGGCGGGGCCCGCGCCCGCGGGGGTTTTTCATGGAGCGGGGAATGGGCGCCCGGCCGGGCGCGAGTGATCGGAGGCAGACGCCAGTGAAGGTGACGGTGGAGCGGACGGCGCCGGACGAGGCCCTGGTGCGCGTCGAGGTCGAGGCCGAGCGCGTGGACCAGGCGCTGCGCGCCGCCCTCGGCCATCTCTCGCAGCGCTACGTGTTCCCGGGCTTTCGTCGCGGCAAGGCGCCGCGCAACATCGTCGAGTCGTTTCTCGGGCGCGAGGCGGTCCAGCAGGAGGCGATCTCGCGCCTGGTCGAGAGCACGTTCGACGACGCGGTCGAACAGGAGCGCCTCCGGCCGGTGGCGCAGGCCGATCTCGAGGGCGAGCCGGAGCTCGTCGAGGGTAGCCCCCTCACGTACACGGCGCGGGTGGCCGTCCGGCCCGAGGTGGAGTTCCCCGACGTGCGCTCGCTCAAGGTCGAGGTCGAGTCGCGCCCGGTCACCGACGCCGACGTCGACGCCTTCATCGAGCAGATGCGCCGCCAGCGCGGCAAGCTCGTCGACGCCGAGACGGTTGGCGGGCACTCGGTCGTGCGGGCCGAGGTGACGACGGAGATCGCGGGCGAGATGGTCGAGGGACCGCGCGAAGGGCTTCTGGACATGGAGGAGAGCGATCCGGTCATCACCGGCCTGAACGAGGCCCTGATCGGCTCGCCCAAGGGCGAGACGCGCGAGGTGGTCTGGACCGTGCCCGCGGACAACCCTCAGCACGCGGGCAAGGAGGCGCTCACGCGCATCCGCGTGCTCGAGGTGCGCGAGCGCGAGCTGCCGCCCGTCGACGAGGCGCTGGCCAAGGCGTACGGTGCGGAGTCGGTCGACGCGCTTCGCCAGCAGGCGCGCGCCTACCTGATCTCCGACAGGCGCGCGCACGAGCGGCAGGAGCGTCTCGACAAGGCCGTCGAGGCTCTCGTCGACGCCGTTCCCACCGCCGTGCCGGAGCCATTGGTCGAGCGCCAGTCGGATATCCTGTGGGAGGAGTTCCTCGCCGAGCTTCGCCGCCAGCGCATCCCGCTCGAGGCCTACCGAGCCGCGGCCGGGCAGGACGAGGAGGCGGTCAGGGCAGGCTTCCGCCCGCAGGCCGAGCGCCGCGCCAAGCGCAACATGGTGCTCGAGGCGTTGGCCGATCGCGAGGGCCTTGAGCCGGGCGAGGGCGAGATCCGGGCAGCCGCCGACCGCCTGCTGGGCGGCGGCGAAAGGGGGCGGCGGGACGGGAAGCGAACACTCAGCCGCGGCCAGCGTACGTACATTCGAGACGTGCT
>JAKASY010000468.1 GCA_021817625.1 Bacillota bacterium
TGGCGATCGTGTCGGCGCCGGTCTCGAGCGCCTCCGCCACGCGGATCGCGTTCACGCGCTGGCGCCGGTCCTCCTCGAGCCACATGCGCCCGCCGCCGGCGCCGCAGCACAGGCCCTTCTCCCGGCAGCGCGGCATCTCGGCCGCCTGCGCGCCGATCGCGCCGAGGAGGGCGCGCGGCTGGTCGTATACGTCGTTGTAGCGCCCGAGGTAGCACGGGTCGTGGTAGGTCACCTTCTTGCCCGCCGCTACCGGGCTGAGCGCGGGCAGGTCGCCCCGCGCGCGCATCTCCTCGAGGAAGACGGCGTGATGAACCACCTCGACGCCCTCGAGGCCGTACTCGTTCTTGAGCGTGTTGAAGCAGTGCGGGCAGGTGACCAGGATGCGCTTCGGGTTCGCGGCCTGGATGCGCTCCGCGTTCTCGTCGCGCAGCGTCTGGAAGAGGTACTCGTTGCCCAGCCGGCGCGCCGCCTCGCCGTTGCACTTCTCCTCCGGGCCGAGGATGGCGAAGCGCGTGCCGGTCGCCTGGAGGATCTTCACGACCGCGGTCGTCACCTTGCGCGCGCGGTCGTCGTAGGCGCCGGCGCAGCCGACCCAGTACAGGTAGTCGAGCTCGCCCTCCACCTCGGACACGAGGGGCACGCCGAGCTCGCGCAGCCAGGCGCCTCGGTCGAAGGGGTCGCGACCCCACGGGTTCTGCGCCTTCTCGAGGTTGCTGAAGAACGTCTGCGCCTCGGCCGGCGCCGTCCCCTCCGTGAGCACAAGGTAGCGGCGCATGTCCACGATGTCCGGCACGTGCTCGTTGAACACCGGGCAGGCTTCCTCGCACGCCCGGCAGGTCGTGCACGCCCAAAGGACCTCCTCCGAGATCACGCCGCCTGCCAGCGGCGGCCGCTCCTCGGGGGCGACAGCAGCGCTCGCCATGAGGTGGTCGCGCAGGTCGATCATCAGGTTCTTGGGCGAGAGCGGCTTGCCGCTTATCCAGGCGGGGCAGGCGTCCTGGCAGCGGCCGCACTCCGTGCAGGTGAAGGTGTCAAGCAGATGCTTCCAGCTCAGGTCCTCGATCCGGCCGGCGCCGAAGTGGTCGAGGCTGTCGTCGTCGAAGCGGATGGGCTGGAGGCGACCGCCCTTGGGCGCGCCGTCACGCGCCAGCACGTTCACGGGCGCGAGGAAGATGTGAAAGTGCTTGCTGCGAGGGATCTCCACCAGGATGGCAAGGAACGCGAGCCAGTGCAGCGCGAACATGGCCGTGTAGAGGTCGCGCGCCCACACGCGGCCGATGCCGGCGAGCGCCAGGGCGAGCAGGTGGGCGCCCGGGCTGAAGGCCTCGCGCCCCGAGGGCGCGAGGGCGAAGCGCAGCCCGCCCATGACGAGATCCGTGGCGACGAGGGCGAAGATCATCGCAAGAAGGGCGACGGCGCTCGCGTTGCGCTCGAGCCGTTCCGGCCGCATCACATAGCGCTTGTACCAGGCCATGAGCACGGCCACGACGACGAGGTCCTCGGCCAGGTCCGCGCTGAGGGCGAACACCGGATACACGCCGCCGGCGAGCCATGGCACGAAGACGCGCCCCATGAACGGCGCCACGGCGAAGTTCAGGTTGCTCACCAGCAGGACGAGGAAGCCCCAGAAGATCACGAAGTGCATCGGGCCCGAGTACGGGTCCTTGAGCAGGCGGCGCTGGCCGAACACGTTGACCATGACGGTGCCGAGGCGCTCGCCCAGGTGGTCGAAGCGCGCCTCCGCCTTGCCGAGGGCGACGAGGTGCAGGCGCTCCGACACCTCCCAGGCGAAGAGCGCCAAGGCCACCACACCGAGCAGCGAGAACGCGACAAGCCCCGGCACGCCCAGGTAGCGGAGCGTCGTGGGCACAAAGAGCGGCCCCATCGATCCCGCCTCCCTACGTGGACTGCCTCGGCCGGGGGCGAACGGCCGAAGCCGGCTCGTCGAATGGCGACGTTCTTCGCGCCCGCGCGGAGCGCTCCCTGCCGGAAGGTTCGGGCACCAGTGCCGCGCGCAGGCGCGCCTCCAAGATCCTGGCGTCGCCGGCAAGAAGCGTGCGCGGGTCCAGGACGAGCGCATCGTCCACGATGCGCGCGACGACGGCCGGCGTGCCCGCGCGCAGGCGCGCCGCGAGCGCGCTCGCGCCCATGGAGGCGCCGCGCACGGTGACGAGCGCCGTCGCGAGCGCGACGTCGGGCAGGCTGCCGCCGCCGGCCTCGGAGGCGCCGTCCACGACGCGCACGTCCGCGTGCCCCGCGAGCGCCCTGCGCAGCCGGCGCGCCAGGACCGTCGCACGCCTGCGCAGCGCGGGCGCAGGCGCCGAGAGCATCGCCACCGTCGGCACCTCGGCCGCGCGTCCGTCCCGGTACAGCCCGAGCGTCGCGGCAAGCGCCGCGATGGTCATCTTGTCGACCCGCAGGGCGCGCGCGAGCGGGTGGCGGCGCAGTCGTGCGACCACCTCGCGCCGGCCGGCGACGATGCCGCACTGCGGGCCGCCGACCAGCTTGTCGCCGCTGAACGTCACGGCGTCGAGGCCGGCCGCGACGAGATCCCGCACGACGGGCTCGGCGCCCTTCGCGACGCCGCCGAGCGGGTCCAGGAGGCCGCTCCCGAGGTCCATCACGGCCACAAGGCCGTGCGCGTGGGCGATCGCCGCGAGCCCGGCGGCGTCGACCTCGGCGGCGAAGCCGCGGATGCGGAAGTTCGAGGGGTGCGCCTTGAAGAGGAGCGCCGTCTCCGGGCCGATGGCCCGCTCATAGTCGGCGGCGTGCGTGCGGTTGGTCGTGCCCACCTCGACGAGGCGGGCACCGCTCTCGCGCATCACGTCCGGCACGCGGAAGCCGTCGCCGATCTCCACGAGCTCGCCCCGCGACACCACGACCTCGCGCCCGTCGGCCAGGGCCTTCAGGCACAGGAAGACCGCGGCCGCGTTGTTGTTCACGACCAGCGCGGCCTCGGCGCCCGTCGCCTCGCACACGAGCGGCTCGATCAGGGACGTGCGGCTGCCGCGCGTCCCCGCGTCCAGGTCGTACTCGAGGTTGGAGTAGGAGAGCGCGGCCTCGGCCACGGCGGCTGCGGCCGCCGGCGCCAGCACCGCACGCCCCAGGTTTGTGTGCAGGACCACGCCGGTGGCGTTCACGACACGGCGCAGCGGCGGGCGCCGCCTGGCCTCGAGCGCGCTTCGCGCGCGCCGCGCCAGCTCAGCGCTGGTCGGCGGCCGGCCCGCGCCATCGGCCAGCTCGCGCCGCGCCGCGGCCACCGCGTCGGCGGCCGCCGCCCGTCGCT
>JAKASY010000469.1 GCA_021817625.1 Bacillota bacterium
CACCCAGCGGGCGTCGAGCGCGGGTGTCAACGCGGACGACTTCAGCCAGTGCTACGAGCGCGCGCTCTCGCGCGCGCCCGAGGTCTTGTGCATCACGATGCCGCGGAAGATCTCGAGCACCTGGACGTTCGGCGTGACCGCCGCCGACCTGTTCGAGCCCGGCCAGGTGGAGATGTTCGACAGCCACCAGGTACACCTCGGCGAGGCCGCGCTGGTCGTGGAGGCGGCCGAGCACGCCCTCGCCGGCGCCGCGCGCGCGGAGATCGCCGCGGCCCTGGCCGAGAGCGTGCGCCACTCGGCCACGTTCATCGCCGGCCCGTCCTTCGGCGTGCTCGAGGACATCGGCCGGCTCAAGGGCCGAACGGAGGGCATGGGCGGCCAGTACAACGTGCAGCGCGTGGGCGACGACGAGTTCCGGGCGTTCTCTGCCGCCGCCTCGGGCGCGGAGGCGGTCGAGCGCATGCTCGACGCGGTCGCGGCGGACACCGAGGGCGCCGGCGCCCTTCGGGTCGTCATCACGCACGTCGCCGCCGACGAGGCCGAGGCAGCGCTTCGGCGGGGCGTCCTGGCGCGGCGGCCGGGAAGCCGGGTGGAGAGCTACGGCGGCCGCCCGAACGTCGCGTTCTTCGGCGGCGGCACGGGCTCGTTCGCGGTCGGCTTCTGCCCGCTCCTCAGGCTCTGACGTAGGGGCGGCTCAGGCGGCGAGGAAGCGCCGGATCTCCTCAGCGCGCTCACGCACGGCGGCCTGGCCCGCGGCCACGAGGCGCGGGTAGGCCTTGAGCCCCGGAAAGCCGACACCCGCCGTGCGGGGCTGGAGCGTAAGGACCTGGGCCGCCGGCGGCACGCGCAGGGCGGAGAGCTCGCGCGTGGCGTAGGCCTCGGAGCGCTGCACCACGCTGCAGATGTCGAAGCGCCTGGGCGCGGGCCCGGGCGTCGCCACGTCGACGGCCAGGACGCGCGCGCTGCCGAGGCGCATCGCCCAGTCGACCGGCAGCGTGTCAGCGACGCCGCCGTCCGCGTACAGGCGTGGCGGCCGCTCCAGGGGCATGAACAGCACCGGCTCCGCCATGGTCGCCCAGAGCGCCACGGAGAGCTCCTCGCCCGTCAGCGCCTGCCAGCCTTCGGCGGCGGGCGCGGGCGCCGCGCCCAGGCCCCCGACGAACGCGACGGCGTCGAGCGAGCGCAGGTCGACGCTCGTGGCCGCGCACGGGCGCTCGAGGTCGCGCAGGGCGGTGCGCCCGGAGGCGAGCGCGGCAAGGCCCGCGACGAACCCCGCCGGGTCGAGAAGGCCCGTCGCCGGCTGGCGCGGGTCGAACGGCAGCGCCTGCAGGACGACGCGCACCACCTGCGGGCGAAAGTACTCGAGCGGGTGGCGGCATACGCGCGCGCCGAACGCGGTGAGGGCATCCACGCCGACGCCCGCGGCCAGGCTCAGGGCTACCAGGCCGCCGGCCGAGGTGCCCGTCAGTATATCCGGACGCAGGCCCATGGCGTCGAGCTCAGCCACGACGCCGAGGTGGGCGGCGCCAAGGATGCCGCCGCCGCTCATGGCCAGGCCCCAGGTCACGTCGATCCCCCGCGGCCAGCCTATGCCGGCGCGTGCGCGGCGGCGGCGGGCTACAATCGGGTTGACGGCCGCCGGCCACGCCAGCGTCGGCCGGCCGCATACGCGCGTTGGAGGCGATGGCGTTGGCCCAGGTCCGGCGGATCTTCCTGTTCCCGGAGGCCTCGCAGGTTCTGTCGGCGCTCCTGCCCGCGCTCGAGAGCCGGATCCTCGCGCCCCACCAGCTCCTGGCCGTCGCCTTTCCCGTGGACGACGTGGAGGAGAGCGCGGTGGGCATCTGGGTGCCGGGCCCGCCGGAACGCATGGACGGCGGTCACGGGACGGTGCACTCCGTGCGCGTGCTCCTGCCGTGGCGGTTCGTGGCGACCATGACCCAGTACGAGGACCCCGGCGTGGACGATGGCCACCACCATCACCCGATCGGCTTCGACCGGGCCGAGAAGGTGGGCTAGCCGGCGCCTCGGGGGTTATGACGGCCGCAGGGACGGACCGACGCCGCTAGGGCGCGGCGCCCTTCGCCCCGGCTTGGCGCAGGTCGCCCGGACGGAGGCCCGGCCGGCACCCTCGCCGCTGCCGACGCGGGAAACGACGCACCCTGCATCGTGGATCGGGCGTCGGCCTCGAGGCGCGCCCTTGTTCGCCTGTGGCCAGGGCGTGCTCCGCGGGACGGCCGGGGCCGCGCGACTCGGCCCATCCCGGCCATTGCGGAGAGCCCCGTGAGGGCGTCCTAGGGATGCGCGCTCGAGCGGTGGGCCGCCGCGCGCACGATGGCGCTGGCGGCGTACGGGACCGCGCGAGCGCTCCGGTTGCCGGCGCTCGCGGTCGGCAGGGCAAGCCCGGGCCCACGGGGCCCGGCCGGGCTCGGGGACGGGCGTGGTCCTGGGTCGTTTGACGCACTCGGGCGGGCCATCGTTCGGCGGAGCGGGGCCAACCGGGCGAACGCGCGCGGACCGTTCTGCCGTGCCTCGGCTGCCGGGCGTCTGCGACGCTGTTCTTGGATCGTCGTTGCGATCCGGGAGCCGGTCCGGAGGTGCTCGTTGCCCGGTGGCGGCGGGCCCCGCGGACGGGCGGACGCGCGGCAGCCGAGAGTGGCGGTGGCGTGCCAGATGGATGGACCGGGCGACTGCACGCCGGCAGGCCGACATGCCGCGCAGAAGGGAGCCACAACGCATGCACATCCGTACACGCACGGGTGGGGTCGTTGGCGGGGCGATCGCCGCCGCCTCGGCCCTCACCCTCCTGGCCGCGCCGGCGACGCTCGCCAAGAGCACGACGTTTCGCATCGCCGAGGTCGACACCGTGAGCACCCACGGCTGCGTCCAGACAAACGCCTTCGAGCGCGGCGCCGACGGCATTGTCTGGCGCATCGCCGTGCTCAAGAACGGGGCGGAGGACAAGGCCGCGACGGTCACCGTCCAGGTGAAGGGGCAAGAGCAGCCGATCAAGGCCAGCTGGGACAACGGCTTCTTCGCCGCGTTCTGGCCGCTGCCGTTCAACGCGCCCCTAGGCGTGGTGAGCTACACGGTGACGGCCAAGGACGGCAGCATGTCGGCATCTTATAGCCCGCCGTTCCTCGTGCCGCCTTCCGAGCTCAGCGTCGTTCCCTACCCGTACGGCGTCTCCGTGACCGTCGGCAAGGTCGGCGTCTCGGTGCCGGTCACCGCCAGCGTCAGCTACACGACCGTCGCCAACAACAAGCCGAGCGTCCACGCAGATCGGA
>JAKASY010000470.1 GCA_021817625.1 Bacillota bacterium
AGCCATGGCGACCGCGTGCTCGCGCTGCCGCCCGGCTTCGACCATCTGGCGAGCACGCCGGGCGCGCCTTACGCCGCCTTCGCCGCGCCCGCCCGCCGGCTGTACGCGGTCCAGTTCCACCCCGAGGTGGGGCACACCGAGGGCGGGAGCACGGTGCTGCGCCGCTTCCTGCATGACGTGGCCGGATTCTCGGGCGACTGGAGCATGGCGAGCTTCGCCGACGAGGCTGTGGAGGCCATTCGCACCCAGGTCGGCCCGCGGGCGCGCGCCATCGCGGCCCTCTCCGGCGGCGTGGACTCCTCGGTCGCGGCGGCGCTGACCGCCCGCGCCCTGGGCGACCGGCTGACCGCCATCTTCGTCGATCATGGGCTGCTTCGGAAGGACGAGGGCGACCAGGTGATGGACGCGATGTCCGCCCTGGGGGTGGCGGTGCGCCGCGTCCAGGCGCAGGAGCGCTTCCTTACGGCGCTCGAGGGTGTGGCGGACCCCGAGGAGAAGCGGCGCATCATCGGCACGCTGTTCATCCGCGTGTTCGAGGAGGAGGCGCGCCGGGAGCGGGCGGGGGGCGCCCGATTCCTCGTGCAGGGCACGCTGTACCCCGACGTGGTGGAGAGCGGTACGGGCCAGTCGCAGACGATCAAGAGCCACCACAACGTGGGCGGCCTGCCGGAGGACCTCGACCTCGCGCTCGTGGAGCCGCTGCGCCTCTTGTTCAAGGACGAGGTGCGCCGGCTCGGCCGCCAGATCGGCCTGCCGGATGCGGTGGTCGCGCGCCAGCCGTTTCCCGGCCCGGGCCTTGCGGTGCGCATCGCCGGGCCGGTCACGGCCGAGGCGCTTGCCCTCTTGCGCGAGGCGGACCGCGTGGTGTGCGACGAGATCGAGGCGGCCGGCCTGGCGCCTTCCCTCTTCCAGTACTTCGCCATCCTGCTGGCGCCCCTGCGCGCGGTTGGCGTGATGGGCGACAACCGCACGTACGGGGTGCCCGTCGTCGTCCGCGCCGTCGACTCCGAGGACGGCATGACGGCTGACCGCGCCCGCCTGCCGGAGGAGGTGCTGGGCCGCATCGCCAGCCGCCTGGGCAACGAGGTGCGCGGCGTCGGGCGCGTGCTCTACGACCTCACCACCAAGCCGCCGGGCACGATCGAGTGGGAGTGACGACCGGGGGCGGCAAGCCGCCTTTCGGCGGGGTGAGCGCCCGGCAGCCTGGGCATGCTGCCCACAGGGGGTGGGCGAGGTGGCCGTCGCGGACGTGCGCGTCGTGCCGGTCGGCGGAAGCGACAGCTGCATGCGATCCGTCGTGGCGCGCGCCTACCGGGCAGCCCAGAAGAGCGGCCTACGGCACGAGCTCACGCCGACGGCGACGGTGCTCGAGGGGGAGGTCGCGGCCATCCTGGACACCGCCCGGCGCATGCACGAGGCCGCGCTCGCCGGCGGCGTGGAGCGCGTGGTCACGACCCTGACCCTCGACGAGCGGCGCGACGCGCCGGTGTCGATGGGCCGCATGGTCGCCAGCGTGATGGAGGAGATTGCGCGCGAGCTGTCGCCCGCGTAGACAGGCGACCGCACGAGCGACGACCGGGCGCGGGACACACCCGCGCCCGGTCGCTTCGTGGCGCACAGCGTCGCGCGCCCCCGCCACGCCCTGCGCCGGTTCGCGCCGCCAGGGCGCTACCCTCGGCCTGCCGGTTCTGGCCCGCGCACCGGCGACGTAGAGGTGGGCTGGCGGGGGTGGGCGCTTTGGCCTTCGGTGCTCTCGCGGCATACGCCGGCACGAACTTCGCCCTGGACTGCGCCGTGCTCTTCCTGGCCGCCCGGCTCGGGCGTGAGCGGGTCGGCCGCCCCCTTCTCGCCGCGGCGCTCGTCGGCACGCTGTACGCCGTCGTGCCCGCGGCCTGGGACGGCGGCCTCGGCGGCCACGTCCTGTGCGCCTTCGCCATGGTGCTCGTCGCCTGGGGCGCCGACCGGCCGCTCGCGGTCGTCCGCCGCCTCACCTACGTGGCCGGGGCGGCGGTGCTGATCGGCGGCGTCGCGCTCGGCGCGACCGCCGCGGCCGGCCTCGGCGGACCGAGCGCCGCCCACCCGGCGCCCTTCGCCGGCCTCATGGCGGCGGCCGGGGTCGTCGTGGTGGCGGAGCGGCTGGCGGCGGCCTGGCGCCTCGCGCGTGCCCCCCGCGCCGGGCTGGTGCTGGAGGTCGAGGTGGACGGCGCCCTCGCCCGCCTGAGCGGCTTCGTCGACACCGGCAACCGCCTGCGCGATCCGCTGGGGCGCGGACCAGTCGTGGTCGCGGAGGCGGCGCCGCTTGCCCATCTGCTGCCCAAGGCGGTGCGCGCCGCCTACCTGCGGGAGGCCGCCGCGGGCCTCATGCCCGATCGCCTGGCCACCCTGTGCCCCGCGTGGGCGGGCCGCCTATCGGTCGTTCCCTACCGGGCGGTCGGCAGCGCCGGCGTGCTCACGGCCCTCCGGCCCGACGCGCTGTGGGCCCTCGTCGACGGCGGGCGCATCCCCGTGCGCGGCCTCATCGCCCTCGCCCCAGGGCCGGTGGGCCTGTCGGGCGCGGACGCCCTCGTACCGCCGGAGCTCGTTCCCGCGCATCCGTCCCGCATAGGAGCGTGAAGCATGCAGATCGAGACGCGTCGCCCGTCGGCCCGCTCGCGCCGCCTGCTCGAAGCCGTGCGCTGGGGCTGGATCCGACTCGGCGTGCATCTGCGCACCCATGCCCGGCCGAGCGCCGAGGAGGCACCGCCCGTCCTGTATGTGGGTGGGGCGGAGACGCTGCCGCCGCCCCTCACGTCGGAGGAGGAGCGCCGCCTGCTGGGCCATCTGGAGGCCGGCGACCGCGACGTCAAGGCCACCCTGATTGAGCGCAACCTGCGACTGGTCGTGTACATCGCGCGCAAGTTCGAGAACACCGGGGTCGGCATCGAGGACCTGGTCTCCATCGGTACCATCGGCCTGATCAAGGCCGTGAACACGTTCGACGTGCAAAAGCGCATCAAGCTCGCCACCTACGCCTCGAAATGCATCGAGAACGAGATCCTCATGTACCTGAGGCGCAACAACCGGCTGCGGTCCGAGGTGTCCTTCGACGAGCCCCTGAACATCGACTGGGACGGCAACGAGCTCCTGCTCTCGGACATCCTCGGCACCGACGCGGACCTCACGACGCGAGCGGTCGAGCAGGAGGTGGACCGGGTCCTCTTACGCCGGGCGATGGCCACGCTCGGGCCGCGCGAGCGCCGGATCATGGAGCTCCGCTTTGGCCTCGTGGACGGGCTGGGACGC
>JAKASY010000471.1 GCA_021817625.1 Bacillota bacterium
CTTGATCCGCGGCGGCTCCTAAGCTGGTTCACGGCCTTTAACCAAGCCTGGTTCATGTCGTTCCTGTTCTTCCTGTCCGGCTACCTCTCGCTTCCCTCGTACACACGCAAGGGAGCCGGCCGGTACGTTCTCGACCGCCTGCGGCGCTTCGGCATCCCCCTCGTCGTCTACGCCTTCGGCATCTCGCCCGTGGTGACGTGGCTCGCCCAGGGCGCGCACCCCGCTCTGCTCATGTACTGGCGTACCCAGTACCTCACGCTGCGCACCACGGACACGGGCGTCCTGTGGTTCGTCTGGGCCCTTCTCCTCATGGACTGCCTGCTGGTGGTCTGGGCGCGCTGGCTCACCCGCATGGACCTTACGGAGCGGCACGCGACGCCCTTCCCCGGCCGCTGGCGCCTCGTGGCCCTCGCCGCCGGCCTCGGCATTGCGGCATTCCTCGTTCGCCAGGCCATCCCGACTGGCGCCACCGTGCTCTTCGGCCTGCAGCTCGGCTACTTCCCGGGCTATGTCGCCATGTTCATCCTGGGGCTCGTCGCTTGGCGCCAGCGCTGGCTCGACGACATCCCGGACAGCGCCTTCCGGTTCGCGCGCTGGGCGGTGGTGATCGCCACCCTCGCCTTCCCGTTCATCCTCGTGATGGGCGCCCTCACAACATCCAACCCGGGGGTGGCGTTCGCCGGCGGCATGCACTGGCAGGCGCTGGCCTACGCGCTCTGGGAGCCCTGGGTGCTCATCGGCATGTCGATCGTCCTCCTGCGCTGGGGCCAGCGACGGTTGAACCAGCCCTCCCCGGCTTGGCAGGGCTGGGCCGGCGCGTCCTACGTCGCGTACATCATCCAGCCACTCGTGCTCGTGCCGCTCGCCATCCTCATGCAGGAGGCGCCCCTGGCGGCCATCGCCAAGTTCCCGCTGGTCGGCGCCGCCACCATCGTCATCGCCTACACCATCGCCCGCGGCCCGCGCGTGATCCCGCCCGTGCGCACCGCGATCGGCTAGCATCCGTGTCCGGCCACGAGGGCCGCGACGGCACGACTCGCCGCCGCGCGCACCCGCGGCACGGGGTCCGCCCGCAGCGCGCTCACGGCGGGAAGGCACGACTGGATCCGTGTCGGGCCGCCACCTTGGCAGCCATCTTGCGCACGCGCCGGGCGTCGTCTGACGCCGCGCGCGCGACCGCTCCCGCCGCCCCGTCGTCCCAGGCGCGGCAGGCACCTGGTCGGCCGCCGGGCCCCCAAGGGCCGCGATCAGGCCGTCGTCGACCTCGCGCCCCTCCAGCAGGGCCACGCAGCCCGCGACCAGCGCCGCGAGGCCCCGACGGGCGCACTCGGCCTCGACCAGCGCGTGGGGACTCGGCCTCGGCTCGCCGGACATCCGCCCGCTCAACTCGCGGCGGGCTGGCTCGCCGGGAGGCAGGCCGCCATGCCCGTAGGCACCCGTTCCCGGGAGCGCGCGATGCCGTGCGCAGCCGCGCTGCGGCCTCGCCCGCGGCGCCACTCACGGCGATGCGGCTGTCCAATCTCCGTTCCTCCCCGGTCTGGGCGCGGCCAGTCGCCCGCCCTGCTGCGTCGCTCGCGGCGTCCCAGGCACGCCCTACGTGAGCGCTCGCTCCAGCGCCTCCGGCGAGAGCGGCACGTCCGCGATGCGGTAGGCCGGCGGCTCCAGGTTGAGGAGATGGCGCACGAGGTAGTCCCAGTTCCTGCGCGTGCAGTAGGCCTCGTAGCCGACTAGGCCGTGCTCGGCGCCCGGCACGATCAGAAGGTCGAAGTCCCGGTTGGCGGCGATCAGTCGGTCGACCAGACGCATGGTCAGGTGTGGCGTGACGTTGTCGTCCATCTCGCCGTGGATCAGGAGCAGCTTCCCTCGCAGCCGGTCCGCCAGGCCCGTGCTCGAGAGATGGACCTCCGCGTCGTCGTCCAGGCGGCCATCGTAGGCCTCGGCCCACGACGCGTGGTAGAAGCGGTTGTCGTGGTTGCCCGACTCCGCGACGCCCACCTTGTACACGTCGGGATACAGGAGCATCGCCCGGGCGGTCGCGAAGCCGCCGCCGGAGTGGCCGAACATGCCGACGCGATCGAGGTCCATCCACGGCCGCGCCGCGGCCAGCTGCGGCAGCACCGCCACGTGGTCCTCGAGCGCGCCGCACGACCCGAGGTTCCCGTACGAGTGGTCGTGGAAGGCCTTGTCCCGCCCCGGCGAGCCGCGGCCGTCGACCGCGATGACGACGAAGCCGAGCGCCGCCACCGACTCCGCCAGGCAGCCCCAGCGCCCGGGCTCGAACCAGGGGGAGACGCGCCGCACCTGCGGGCCCGGGTAGATGTGGTCGACCACCGGATAGCGCTTCGACGGATCGAACCCGTACGGCTTGTACAGGACGCCGTAGATCGGCGTGACCCCGTCGTCGGCCAGGGCGCGGAAGCGCTCGGGCGGCGTCCACCCGGCTTCGAGGAGGCGCCGGACATCGGCCCGCTCGAGCTCCATGACGAGATCGCCGTTCCGATCCCGCAGCGTGGTCACGGGCGGCGTGTCCACGGTGGACGCCGTGTCCACGAACCACCGGCCGTCGGGCGCCGCCGTCACCTGGTGGTCCAGGTCGTCCGCGCTCAGCCGCTCCATGTCGCCGCCGTCCAGGCCGACGCGGACCAGGGTGCGGCGGTAGGGGTCGTCGGCCACCTGCCCCGACACGAGCAGGTACGCTGCCCGCTCACCGGCGTCGACGTGGACGATCTCCTGCACCGCGAACGCGCCGCGGGTCACCTGGCGCACGGGCCGGCCGCTCGCCAGGTCGTAGAGGTAGAGGTGGCCCCAGCCGTCGCGCTGGGAGTACCAGAGGGCCTGCCTGCCGCCGTCCAGCACGTGCACCATGGCGCGCTGCCCCTGCTCCTGCACCGGCTCGACGCGCGTCGCGCCGCTCTCCTCCACGATGGTCCGGGTAGCGCCCCTCGCAGGGTCGATCGCCAGGAGACGGAGGGTGCGGAAGTCGCGACTCTGCACGAGCGCATAGACGGTCTCTCCGTCTCGCGCCCACCAGGCGCGCTTGGCCGTGATAGGCGACCTGTGGGAGACAGGAAAGCGGTCGGCGGCGACGGGAATGGCGCTGCGCGTTCGGATGTCGAGGAGCACCCACTGGGCCTCGGGCAGGGTCTCCCCCGCCAGCGCGTAGCGGTACGTATGCAGACGCGGCCGGCCGCCGTCCGGCGGCGTCGACTCGATGAGCGGCATGAGCGCGACGCCCCGCTGGTCGACCCGATGCGTGAGGATGCGCGTCGAGTCCGGGGA
>JAKASY010000472.1 GCA_021817625.1 Bacillota bacterium
CTCGGGCAACGGGTTCAGCTTCACAGAGCGCCAGAGCGCCGGGCATGGACTGTGACGGCCTAGCGTCAGCCCCGCCCGGGCCGGCGCTGTGCCCGCCTGCGCCCGTGGCGCTGTCTCGGGCCTTGGCCGCTCCGCCCGTCGGCCTGTCGCGCAGGAGGTCCGCGCCGAATCGCGCGCCCTGCCCCAGGAACAGATCCGTGATGGCGATGCCGATCGGCGGTCACAGGCCCGTGGTGCAGATGTCCGCCAGGAGGTCGACGCCCGCGGCCAAGACGACGACGAGCACGCCGAGTCCCGATGAGAGCCACCCTTGCGCACGGGTCCGGCGCCCTCGGTCGATGAGCGGGGGCCCCGGCCGCCGCCTCCGCCGCCGCGTGGGCCACGTAGGACAGGACCAGGTAGGTTTTGAACTCGCCGATGCCCGTGGCTTGCCTCTCCGGCTCCAGCGGACGGCGGGGAGGGACGGAGGTGCGCAACCCAAGGCGGCCGTCGCGCACCGCTGCCGGCGCTGGCGGCGCCGGCGCCGGAGCGACGCTCCTTGACACGCCGGCCCGCGCCTACGTAGCCTGAACGTGCATACGCCTGTGGAAAAGGCCGTCGGGAGGCGGGTAACGTGGACGATCGCAAGCGCGAGGTATTGCGCGCGGTGGTCGACGACTACGTGGCCACCGCGGAGCCCGTGGCATCCAAGAGCCTGGCCCGGCGCTACCCGTTTGGCGTCTCGTCGGCGACGATCCGCGGCGAGATGGCCGACCTCGAGGCGGACGGCTACCTCCTGCAGCGCCACACGAGCGCGGGCCGTATCCCCTCGGACAAGGGCTATCGCTTCTATGTCGACCGCCTGATGGCGGCGGCGCCGCCCAGCGTCGACGAGCGCGCCCAGATGGCTGCCATCCTTGCGCGCGGCGGCGCCGAGGCGCAGTGGCTTTTGCGGGAGCTGACCCAACTCCTGGCCGCCGCCACCCACTACGCCACCTTGTCGCTCGGCACGCCCGGCAGCGGCAGCGTGCGCCTGAGGCAGCTGACCACCGTGGCGGTGGCGCCCCGGCGCGCCCTTTTGGTGCTGGTGACCGACCGCGATACCGTGGTCCACCGCACCGTGGACGTGCCGGAGAACCTCTCGCCGGCCGACCTCGAGGCTTTGGTCGCGGCCCTCAGCCGCAGCCTGGCAGGGCTTGCGCTCGGTGCCGTGGGGCGCACCGTGTGGCAGGAGGTGTACGATCGCACGGCACCGTTTCGCGCGGTCGCCGACGGCATCCTCGGCCTCATCGAGGAGGGTGGCGCCGACGACGCGGAGCGCGTCCACCTTGGCGGCGCGGCGCGGCTTCTCGGCCAGCCGGAGTTTCAGGACGCCGAGCGCATCCGCAGCCTGCTCGACTTCCTCGAGGGCGCGGAGGCCGTGGAGTCGATTCTGAGCGAGGCGGCGTCGGTCGAGGGCGTACGCGTGCGCATCGGCCAGGAGAACCAGGTAGAGGCCCTGCAGGAGATGTCCATGGTCACGGCGTCGGTCCGCCGCGGCGACCGCGTGGTGGGCTACCTGGCGGTGCTTGGCCCGACGCGGATGCCGTACGGCCGAATCCTCGGTATCATGGAGGCCCTGGCGGTTCTCGGCGCCGGCGTGGCGGTCTGAACCGGCCGTATCGCGCGGCCCGTGCGGCGGGCCCGTTTCGGCGTGCCAAAGGAAAGAGGGTAGGTCCGTGACCGAGAAGGACGAGAACGACCAGAAAGAAGAGACGATCCAGAGCGGCGCCGACGCGGCCTCCCCGGCCGAGGCGGCGGCGGAGGCGGCGGCCGCTGCCGCGCCGAACGACGCGGCGGCTGAGCAGGCAGAGCGCGAGGCGGCGCTCGGCGCCATGCAGGCTGAGATCGAGGCGCTGACCGACAGCCACCGCCGCCTGGCGGCCGACTTCGCCAACTACCGGCGGCGCGTCGAGCGCGACCGCGCCGACTGGGAGGAGGGGGCGCGTGGCGATCTCCTCCTGCGCCTGCTGCCCGTCTTCGACAACCTGCGGCGGGCACGCGCCGCTGCCGATTTGGGCCAGGGGGCGGAGGCTGCGGCCGGCGCCCTCCTGGCGGGCCTCGACATGGTCCTTCGCGGCCTGGACGACGTGCTTGCGGCGGCAGGTCTGCACGAGAGCGTGCGCGTCGGCGACCCCTTCGACCCGACGACGTGCGAGGCCATCGGCGAGGAGGCGACGGACGACGTGGCGCCCGGCCGCGTGAGCGCGGTGCTCCAGGCCGGCTACCGGATCGGCGAGCGCGTCCTGCGGCCCGCCCTGGTGCGCGTGGCCGCGGCCGCGGAGGCGGACGCCGCGGCGGCGCAGCAGGTCGCGTCGCAGGGCGACAGCACGGAGGCGAACTGAGGTGGCGCGCGACTACTACGAGGTGCTCGGGGTCGGGCGCGACGCGTCGCCCGACGAGATCAAGCGCGCCTTTCGCGCCCTGGCCCGCCGGCACCACCCGGACGCCAACCCCGGCGACAGCGGCGCCGAGGAGCGCTTCAAGGAGATCAACGAGGCCTACTCGGTCCTGAGCGACGCCGACAAGCGCGCCGCCTATGACCGCTTCGGCACGGCCGAGCCGCAGGCGGCCGGCTTCGGCGGCAGCTACGACGGCGGCGGCGACCCCTTCGGCTTTGGCGACCTGTTCGACATGTTCATGGGCGGCACGATGGGCGGGCGTCAGCGCGGGCCGCGACGTGGCGCGGACATCGAGACGGAGATCGTGGTCGACCTCAAGGAGGTGCTGGAGGGCGCCGAGCGGACGATCCGCTACCCGCGCGTCGAGCCCTGCCAGACCTGCCACGGCTCGGGCGCCCGGCCGGGCACGTCGCCGATCACCTGCCGCACCTGTGGCGGCCGGGGCCAGGTCCAGAGCGTACGGCGCACCGCGCTCGGCCAGTTCGTCACGAGCCGGCCGTGCGAGGCCTGCCACGGCAGCGGCCGGGAGGTGCGCGAGCCCTGCCCGACCTGCCGCGGCGCCGGGCTTGTGCGCATTCAGGCCGAGCGGGTGGTGCACGTGCCGGCAGGCGTCGAGGAGGGCCAGCGCCTCAGGGTTGCGGGCGAGGGCGATGCCGGCCCCGACGGCGGGCCGCCGGGCGACCTCTACGTGCATGTGCGGGAGTCGCCCCACCCCGTCTTCGTGCGCCAGGGGCGGGACCTGGAGAGCAGCCTCCGGGTGGGTCTGGCGGAGGCCGCGCTGGGCGCGAAGAAGCGCGTCAAGACGCTCGAAGGCGAGGAGGAGGTGCGCGTGCCGCCCGCGAGCCAGCCTGGCCAG
>JAKASY010000473.1 GCA_021817625.1 Bacillota bacterium
TCCGATCTGCCTGGCCGGGCATCGGTCGCTTCGCGACGCTGTCCGTGACCGAGGTGGACGTGCCGGCGGTGCTGGGCGTGACGCTGGTCGCGGCCCTCATCTACTCCTTCGTGAACCTGGTCGTGGACCTCGTGTACGCGGCCGTGGACCCGAGGATCAGCTACGGCTAGGACGCCCGCGCGCGCCGTTCGGAAGGAAGGGGGGTGCCCATGGTAAGCGAGCCGTCCCGCGCGGCCGAGCTCGAGGCGGCGCTCGACGTCCAGACGGGCACGTCCGCGCGGGTGCGCGACCTGCGTCGCCTCCTGCGCAACCCCATGGCGATCAGCGGCCTCGCGATCATCATCGTGTTCCTCCTGGTCGCCGTCTTCGCACCGCTGCTCGAGCGCTACAGCCCCACCGGCGTGAACCCGCTCATCGCCCTATTGCCGCCCAGCCCGCAGCACTGGTTCGGCACGGACGACGTGGGCATGGACGTGTACAGCCGCACCATCGCGGCAGCCCGCATCGACCTGTTCTCCGCCTTCCTCGTGGTGGCGGCCGCGGGCGTCACCGGTACTATCCTGGGCTTCCTGTCGGGGTGGCTCGGCGGCTGGTGGGATGAGATCCTGATGCGCGTCACCGACATGTTCCTCGCCTTCCCGGCGCTTATCCTCGCGATGGCCATCTCCGCCGTCCTGACGCCCAACCTGATCAACGCCCTGCTTGCCATCTCCGTCACCTTCTGGCCCGTGTACGCGCGCCTGGCGCGGGCCCAGGTGCTGGTCGTCAAGCGCCTGGAGTATGTGGAGGCGGCGCGCTCGCTCGCGGCGCCATCGGCGCGGATCCTCTTCCGTCACATCGCGCCGAACGCGTTCACGCCGATGCTCGTCCAGGGCACCCTCGACATGGGCAACGTGCTCCTGACGGCAGCAGGGCTTTCGTTCATCGGCTTCGGCGCCCAGCCGCCGACGCCGGAGTGGGGGCTCATGGTCGCCCAAGGGCAGCAGTACCTCATGCAGCAGTGGTGGATCTCCGCCTTCCCGGCGGCGGCGATCTTCCTTCTCGTCATGGGCTTCAACCAGCTCGGTGACGCCCTGCGCGACTTCCTCGATCCCCGCATCCGCGGCTCGGCCTGACACGGGAGCGAGACGCGCCTAGGGTGATCCCGCCGAGGCTGGGCCCGGGCGACACCGTGCGGGCGGTCTCTCCCTCCCTGTCCCTCACCACCGTGCATCCGGCCGTGCGTCGGCTCGCCGAGCGCCGTCTGCAGGCGCTCGGCCTTGGCGTCTCGTACGCTGCGCACGCCCTCTATGCCGACGCCTCAGGCGGCGCGCCCGTGGCGGCACGGGTGAGCGATCTCGAGGACGCGTTCGCCGATCCGACCGTGCGCGCGGTCTTCGCGTCCCGCGGCGGATGGAGCGCCCATGAGCTCCTAGGCAAAGTGGACGGGCGCCATCTGGCGGGGCACCCGAAGATCGTGTGCGGCTACTCGAACATCGCCGCCCTGCACGCCGCCCTCGGGGCGCCGGGAGGCCTGGTGACGTACTACGGCCCGAGCTTCTCCAGCCTCGGCCGTCCGCACGGACACGCGTACTCCCTTCGCCAGTTCGCGCGCTGCATCATGGCCGAAGGCGCCTTTGCCCTCCCCCCGAAGCGGCGCGTCGCGGGGCCGGGCCCGGCCGATACCGCCTCCAGTCCCAATCGCGGGCCCTGGACGGTGCACCCGGGCGAGGCCGAAGGCACGATCGTCGGCGGCTGCCTGACGGACCTGAACCTCCTCCAGGGCAGGCCGTACATGCCGGCCCTCGAAGGTGCCATCGTGTTTCTTGAGGACGACGTGGCCACCTCGCCGCCAGTGCGCGCCCACGACGCTCACCCTCCAGCCGGGCTTTGGCGATGTCCGCGCCGTCGTGTTCGCACGCCTTCCGGCCAGTACAGACGTGACACCTGTGGCGCTTCGCGCCATCGTGGATGGCACGCCCGCCCTGCAGGGTCGCGCGGTGACTGCCGATCTGGACTTCGGCCATACGGAGCCGCGATTCACCATCCCGCTCGGAGGTCGCGGGCGCGTCCGGGCCGTGGTCGGCCGGCGCTCGCGCATCGACATCCTCGCGCACTGACCGGCCGGTTTCACTGTGCGAACATTGTTTGCAGGATAAGCAGGATGCCGCTTCGACCTGTCGAACGGTCCGGCGGGAGGTGCCGCCCGGACCTCCCGATGGAGGCGCAGCGACGCAGACCGAACCGGCATCGCGCTACGCCGTGCAGGCGGCGGTGAAGACGCTGGACGTGCTGTTCGCCTTTCGCGGGGCGAGCCGCCCGCAGGCCGTCGCCGAGCTCGCGCAGCGGCTCGGCCTGACCCGCAGCCAGGTGTACCGCTGCCTGAAGACCCTGGAATCGGTCGGCGTCGTGCGCGAGGAGGCGCGGGGATTCACCCTCACGGACAAGCTCCTCGAGCTTGTGCCGGCCATGACGAGCCGGTCGCTCATCGCCGTGGCCGAGCCGCTGCTCCTCGACCTGCGCGACGAGACGGGGGAGACGATCAACTTCGGCGCGCCCGTCGACATCGACCAGGTTCAGATCGTCGCCAGCTACCCGACCCTGCGCACCATCGGCATGCTCGGCAAGGTGGGCACGCGCGCCTACCTCCACGCCGGGTCGGTGCCGAAGGCCATGCTGGCGTTCATGCCCGTGGCGGAGGTCGAGCGCTTTCTCGCCACCGTGCCCGGGCTGCCGCGCTACACGCCGAGCACCGCGGTCGACCCTGCCGCGCTGCGTGACGAGCTCCGGCGCATCCGTGCCCGCGGCTACTCGATCAGCGACCAGGACTTCGAGGATGGCGCGCGCGGCGTCGGCGCCCCCGTGTTCGGCCCCGACGGCCTGCCCATCGCGGGCTTGTCGATCGGCGGCCCGGCCAGCCGCATCGACGACGCCACCCTGGCGCGCTTCGGTCGCCTCGCCGTGAGCGTCGCGGATGCGATATCGCAGCGACTCGGCTACGGCGCCGGCCGCACGGCCGGTGCCCAGACCGGGGAGCCGATGGAGGTGACGGACATTGCCGCCTCGCGTACCTAGGGCCCGGGTTGCGGCCACGAGCGCCAGGGGCGCCGCTCCCCGGCGGCGTCGCGCGCCGCTCGGACGCCCCACGAGCCCGGCGCACGCGGCGCTGCGGCGCCCGCACCCCGTGCACCCAGGATCGTCCTGGCCCCTCGGCTGCTGCGGCATGCCGAGGCCGGGCGTTGTGGGCCGCTAGAGCGCGCCGATCCCAGGCGTCCGCGTCGCGAGCGGAT
>JAKASY010000474.1 GCA_021817625.1 Bacillota bacterium
CGCGCCCAGGCGCTCGCGCGCGCCAATGTGGCGTCGCTCCTGCCGGCGGTGCGCGCCGGACGCAAGGTGATCGTGGCGGAGCCGACCTGCGGCTTCATGTTGAAGAAGGAGTACCCGGTGATCCTCGGCACGGACGAGGCGCGCGAGGTGGCGGCGGCGACCATGGACCTCGCCCAGTACCTGGCCGAGCGCGCCAAGGCGGGAGCGCTCAAGCGGGACTTTCCCGGGCCGGTGCCGGCCAAGATCACCTACCATGTGCCCTGCCACCTGCGCGCCCAGAACATCGGCGCCCCGGCCGAGGCCCTCCTCTCGCTCCTGCCGGGCGCAGAGGTCGAGACGGTGGAGCGCTGCAGCGGCATGGACGGCACTTGGGGCATGAAGCGGGAGTACTTCGACCTATCCTTGGGCGTGGCGAAGAAGCTCCTGGCGCGTGTGGAGGCGACGCCCCCGGGCGGCCAGGTGTGCTCCGACTGCGCCTTGGCGGGCCTTCAGGTCGAGCAGGCCAGCGGTCGGGCGGTCCGCCACCCGGTCGAGGTGCTGGCGCGGGCCTACGGCCTCGACGACGTGGAGGGCGAAGGGGAGGGAGCAAGGGCATGAGGCCGGTGACAAGAGGGGAGATCCCCCCGCTCGCGGACTACGAGGCGCGGCGTGAGGGCATCCGGGCGCAGATGATCCAGGTGCGTCGGCGGCGCCGCGTGCAGCTCGGTGACCTGGTGAGCCTCGGATTCGAGAACCGGGAGACCGTGCTCTACCAGGTCTGCGAGATGATGCGCGCGGAGCGCATGGTGGAGCCGCACCGCATCGACGACGAGCTCGAGGTGTACAACGACCTCCTGCCAGCGCCGGGACAGCTCTCGTGCACGCTGTTCATCGAGGTGCCGGACCAGTCGGGGATCCGCGCCGTCCTGAACCGCATGGTGGGTGTGGACGAGCACGTCTGCCTTAAGGTCGGCGAGGCGGTCGTGCAGGGCGAGAGCGAGCCGGGGCGGAGCATGCTCGAGAAGACCGCGAGCGTGCACTACGTGAAGTGGACGCTGCCAGGGGAGGTAGCGCGCCACCTGCGCGCCGGTGACCAGCCGGTCGAGATCTACTGCGATCATCCGAGCTACCAGGCGCGGGCAACGCTCCTGCCGGAGCAGGTGGGCGAGCTGGCCAAGGACCTGGAGTAGCGTAAGGAGCGCCGCCTACGCCTGGGGGTTGGCGCCCGTGCTCGAGCGTCGCCTCCACCTTGCCGCGCACCTGGTCGCGGGCATCTGGGCGGGGCCAGCCCGCCATGAGGAGCTCGTCGTACGGCGTGAAGCGGTGGCGCACAGCCGCCACGACCGCCAGGGTGACGGCCTCGGGATCGAGCGCGCGGCCGGCGGCGCTGCGGCCCACGCGGCCGCTGCCACGCGCCGCCGCGTGGGCGGCGATGGCGTCTGCTGCGGCCGGCGGGCAGGCGGGGAACAGGTCCGAGATGGCCTGCGCGAACGCCGCCCGAAAGCGCGTGTCCTCCTGGGCGCGTCGCTCCTCCTCGCCGGCGAGGCACTGGCGCTCGGCCTCGGCGAGCGCACCCTCCTCGACCAGGAGACCCTGGCGTTCGTAGCGCTTGCGCGTGCGGCTGAAGCGGACGACCACGGCCGAAAGGGTGCTCGCCTTACGCTCCCGCCGGGAGAGGGCGGCGTCGCCGGCGGGCAGGTACACGAGGTGGCCCAGGTCGGCGCAGGCGAGGCAGAGCGGCTGCCCCTCCTCCAGGAACAGGAAGCCGCCGCCAGCATCTGCGCAGGCGCTACGCACCCAGTCCCGGCGCGGCAGGCAGACGACGAGCTCCGGCGCCCGGCTCGCCCGCTCGCGCAGGCGATCGATCTGGCGCTCGCTGAGGTCCGGCGCGAGCCACCGGTTGGCGCACACGCTCGGCGGCCGCGTCGCCACCGGCGGTGAAGCGTAGGGGAGAGGGGCAGAGGCTGCGCGACAGGTACGCGGTCGCCTCCGCCCGCAGCCCGCGCGCCTGCCGACGCGGCCATGGTCGCCGGCCTTGCCCGACACGCGGCGCAGCGTGTAGCGTGGGCATGGACATCGTGGCGGCCGCGCCCTATCGGCGACGCCGGAAGGGAGGGGCCAAGGTCGTGGAGCACGTGATCGCCGAGACCAGCCATGGCCGGGTGCGCGGCGTGCGCCACGGGCCCGTCCGCGTTTGGCGAGGGGTTCCGTACGCCGCGCCGTCTCTTGGGGCGTCGCGCTTTCGTGCGCCCCATGCGCCCAAGTCCTGGTCGGGCGTGCGCGACGCCGTCGCCTTCGGCCCGATCGCCGTGCAGGTGCCGCGCACACCGCAGTCGCTGCTCTACGCGGCGAGCAACCCCGGTCACCCGCAGAGCGAGGACTGTCTCAGCCTGAACATCTGGGCGCCCGCGTCGCCTGGCCGGGCGCGGCCCGTGCTGGTGTGGATCCACGGCGGCTCGTTCGTCTGGGGCAGCGGCGCCTCGCCGTGGTACGACGGCACGTCGTTCGCGGCGAACGGCGATGCCGTGCTCGTCACGATCAACTATCGCCTGGGCCCACTCGGATTTCTCTATCTGGACGCGCTGGGTGGCGAGTCCTATGCCGGGTCCGGCAACGCGGGCCTTTGGGACGCGGTCGCGGCGCTTTCGTGGGTGCACGACAACATCGCGGCGTTCGGCGGCGACCCTGGGCGCGTGACGGTGGCGGGGGAATCCGCGGGCGCGATCGTCGTCGGCTGCCTCTTGGCCATGCCGGCGGCGCGGGGTCTCTTCGGGCGGGCCATTCTCCAGAGCGGCACGCCGGTGTCCGGCATCACGCTCCTCGGCCCCGACGCCGCCGAGCGCGCGACGGCGCTCGTCCTGCATAACCTCGGGCTCGGGCCTGGCGAGTGGCAGGGTCTTCACGACATCGACGCGGATCGCCTGGCGCGTGCCGGGCCATCCCAGGCCGGACCCGTGCTCGATGGCAGGACCCTGTCCCAGGAGCTTGTCCCGGCGCTTCGGGCTGGAAGCGCCGACGGCGTGCCCATTCTCCTAGGCACCAACCGGGACGAGTTTCGCTACTTCGCCGCCACGCCGACCATGCAGGGACTAACACGGCTGGATGACGAGACGATGACGGCCGCCTTCGGGCAGGCCCTTGGCCCCCTCGAGCCCGCGGTGCGAGCTGCCTATGTCGACGGCCGCCACGGCCCCGATCGCCTCGACGCGCTCCTGCGCAGCGCGACCGACCGCGTCTTCTGGTACCCGGCCGTGCGGGCGGCGGAGGCGCAGAGCGCCCACGCCGCCGT
>JAKASY010000475.1 GCA_021817625.1 Bacillota bacterium
GACCCCGCACCGCCCGCGGCGTTGGAGGGTGCGGCGGCCGCCGCGCGAAACTCCTCGTGCGCGAGCGTGGCCCCGACGGGCGGGCCCACGCACAGATGCGACGAGCGGAGGCGTTTTGCGTGGCGCAGTGGCCGGACGGCAAGAGGGTTGCGGTCTGCCTGAGCTGGGACGTCGATGGCGAGGCAGCGCAGTACGTGCGCTTCCCGGAGCGGGCGCGAGGGCAGCTGAGCGAGCTCTGCCAGCGCGCGTACGGGCCGCAGGTGGGCGTCTGGAAGGTGCTGGACCTGCTTCAGCGGCACGGCCTGCCGGCGACGTTCTACGTGCCGGGCTACACGGCGCGCCTGCACCCCGACGTGGTGCGGGCGATCGTCGCCGCCGGCCACCCGCTCGGGCTGCACGGCTACCTGCATGAGACGCTTGACACCCTGGACGAGGAGCAGGAGGAGGCCGTGCTGAGGCGCTCGCAGGCGATCCTGGGCGAGCTCGCGGGCTACCGGCCGGCTATCTACCGCTCGCCATCGTGGGAGCTCAACCGGCGAAGCCCGGCGATCCTGGCGCGAAACGGTGTGCGATCGGAC
The DNA here is from genome assembly GCA_021817625.1 of Bacillota bacterium. Next base: position 579 of record JAKASY010000475.1, read on the forward strand.
TCGAGCCTGATGGACGACGAGCGCCCGTACGCCATCGACACGGGCTCCGGCCGGCTGATCGAGATCCCCATCCACTGGCTTCTGGACGACGCCGAGCACTGGGGCCACACGCGCGCCAACCGGGACAAGGCGATCGCCGACCCCGACGCCGTCTACCGCCTGTGGAGCACCGAGTTCGACGGCTACTACGAGAGCGGCGGCTGCTACGTGCTCACGCTTCACCCGTTCATCAGCGGCCGCTGGGCGTACATGAGGGTCGTCGAGCGCCTCGTGCGCCACATCCAGGGGTGCCCGGGCGTGTGGTGGACGACACTCGCCGCCGTCACCGAGTGGGCGGAGGCGCAGCCGGACCTCACGCTGCGCGAGCCGCCCGCCGCGGCACCGGTCGAGTGAGCCTCGACGCCCGCCCGCGGCCGCGGGGGCTGCGGGTGCGCTCGATGACGTGCGTCTTTCTCACGCACGACGGAGCGATGCTCCTCATGCACCGGGCACCCACGATGGAGATCGCGCCGGGCCTGTGGGCGGGCCTGGGCGGCCACCTCGAGCCCGAGGAGCTGCGCGACCCCGAGGTCTGCGCGCTGCGTGAGGTGGAGGAGGAGTCGGGCATCGGGCCCTCGGACATCGAGGACCTTCGCCTGCAGGCCGTCGTCTTGCGCCGACGGCCGACGGAGATCCGACTCATGTACATGTACTTCGGTCGGTCCACCACCGAGCGCCTGGGCGCCACGACCGAGGGGAGCCTGCACTGGATCGCCCGCGACGACCTCCTGGCCCGGCCAATGTCGGCAGCGATCCGCTTCACGCTCGAACGCTACCTCCGTGGGGGCCTAACGGACGACGTGTGGGTGGGCACGCTCGGAAAGGGTGACGACGGGCCGGCGATCGTCTGGGCCACATTGGCCGACTGGGAGGCCGCACGGTGAGCGCACGCAACTCTTGACTTTGCCGGATAATGTGCTATGTTATTTATAGTTAAGGAAAGGGGGGCGTGTCGATGCCCGCAGTGAAGGCTCCGGATCTCATGGTCCTGCCGCGCGTCGCCGAGCCGCCCGAGGGCGGCGCCCACGAGCGTCCGGTCGTGCGCGTGAGCGATTCGTACGCCACTCTCGAGGGCGCCGGCTTCCCCGTCCACCGCCCGTTCCCCGCGCAGGGCCTCAGCCTTCGCCAGACCGACCCGTTCCTGCTCCTCGACCAGATGGGCCACGTGGAGTACCTGCCGGGCGAGGCCCGCGGCGCACCCTGGCACCCTCACCGCGGCTTCGAGACGGTGACCTACGTCATGGACGGGGCGATGGTCCACCACGACTCGAACGGAGGCGGCGGCATCATCCGCGAGGGCGCCACGCAGTGGATGACCGCGGGCGCGGGCATCCTCCACGATGAGATGCCGACCGAGGAAATGGTGCGCCACGGCGGCGTCATGCACGGCGTCCAGCTTTGGGTCAACCTGCCCGCGCGCCTGAAGTGGACGCCGCCGCGCTACCAGGCGATCGAGGCCGATGCCCTCCTGCTCCTCGCGAGCAGCGACGGCGGCGCCCTCGTGCGCGTGATCGCGGGCGAGATCGGCGGCCACAAGGGACCGGGCAGCACCTGGACGCCGATCGACCTCGTGCACGCCAGCGTGAGCCCGGGCGCCCGCCTGCGCCTTCCCTGGCGGCGCGACTTCAGCGCCATGGTGTACGCGCTGGCCGGCAGCGGCAGCGTCGGCGCCGAGGGCCGTCCGCTCGGGCCGCACCAGCTGGCCGTGTACGGCCCCGGCGACGCGCTCACGGTGCGGGCGAGCGACCGCGCCGACGGGCCGAGCGAGACGCTGGAGGTCCTGATCCTCGGCGGCCTGCCGATCGGCGAGCCGATCTACCACTACGGCCCGTTCGTGATGAACACCCGTGAGGAGATCATCCAGGCGGTGGAGGACTATCAGCAGGGTCGCATGGGCGTCATCCCGGCCACGACCATCTCGCCCGCTTACGGCGCCGGCGCGGCCCCGGCGTGAGCGCCGCAGGCCCGGACGCGGCGGGCGCGTCGCCATACGACCGCCGCGCGGACTCGGGCCTTCTGGGCTACCTCGGGCTCGCCCACTTCGTCAACGACATGCTCACGGGCTCGGTCGCCGGCCTCCTGCCGCTCGTCCAGGCCGCATTCCACCTGAACTACGCGGCGCTCGGATCCCTCGTCACCCTTCAGAACCTCACCTCGTCGTTCGTCCAGCCGGCGTTCGGCGCGCTCAGCGACCGCCGGCCGATGACCTGGCTTCTCCCTCTCGGGCCGGCCCTGGCAGCGGCCGGCCTGTTCGCGCTCGGACGCATGCCCACGGTTGGCCTCCTGTACGCGGCCGTCGCGGTGATGGGTCTCGGCTCGGCATCCTTCCATCCCGAGGGGTCGCGCGCCGCCCATAACGCGGGCGGCGGCCAGAAGGGCTACGCCCAGGCGGTGTTCCAGGTCGGCGGCAACCTCGGCTTCGCCTGCGGCCCGCTTCTCGTGCCGCTGCTCCTGGGCCGCACAGGCCTTTCCGGCACGAGTTGGCTCCTCATCCCGGGCGCCATCATGACCCTCGCGGGGGTCGCCGCACAGCCGAGCCTCTTGCGCAGCCGGGCCGACGCCGAGGCTGACAACGCGCGCCGCCTCGCCCGGGCGGCGCGCGCCGCTGACGCGGCCCGCCGGCGGGAGCAGGCCGAGGTATGGCCACTC
>JAKASY010000476.1 GCA_021817625.1 Bacillota bacterium
AGCGACCGCCTCGGCCTTGAGCGCTACGTGAGCATCCAGCCCTCGTACTCGCTGGCCGACCGCGTGCCCGAGGAGGAGCTCGTGCCGCTGTGCCTCGACCAGGGCCTCGGCCTCATCGCCTACTTCTCCCTGGCGGGCGGCCTTCTCACCGGCAAGTACAGGCCGGGCGCCGAGCCGCCGCCCGAGTCGCGCGCCGCCAAGGCGCCGGCCTTCGGCCAGAAGATGCTCGGAAGCGAGGCTCGCATGGCCCTGGCTGCGGGCGTCGCGGACATGGCGCACGAGCTGTCGGCGACGCCGTCCCAGGTCGCCCTGGCCTGGCTCATCGCCCAGCCGGCGGTGGCGACCGCGATCGCCGGGGCGACGCGCGTCGAGCAGGTCGAGGAGAACGCGAGAGCGGCCGACCTTGCCCTGGACGCCTCTGCCCTCGCGCGCCTGGCCGAGCTGAGCCGCGCGTTCCTGCACGAGCGCTTCGACGAGGCGCGGCTGCCTTAGCGGGTGCCACGCCGGTGACTGCAAGCGAGGGAGGGGGACCAGGGTGCGCGTCATCGACCAGAGCGACCTCACGGCGCTCGCGACCGGCGCCGCCGTGCTGGGGACCGGCGGCGGCGGCGACCCGTACATCGGCCTGCTCATGGCCCAGGCGGCCGTCATGGCCCACGGCCCGATCACCATGCTCGCGCTCGACGAGCTGCCCGACGACGGCATGGTGATGCCGGCGGCGATGATCGGCGCGCCGACGGTGATCGTGGAGAAGGTGCCCAACGGCACCGAGATGCGCCAGGCGGTCAAGGCGCTCGAGCGCCTGGTCGGCGGCCGCACCGTGGCCGTCATGTCGATCGAGGCCGGCGGCCTGAACTCCATTGTGCCGCTCGCCCTCGCCGCCGAGACGGGCCTGCCCTTGGTCGACGCCGACGGCATCGGCCGCGCCTTCCCGGAGGTCCAGATGACCTCGTTCACCGTGCACGGCGTGCCGGCGACGCCGATGTCGCTGGTGGACGACAAGGGCAACACCGTGACGATCGAGACGGTCGACAACCTGTGGACCGAGCGCCTGGCCCGCACGGCCACGGTGCAGATGGGCGGGACGGCCCTGGTCGCGATCTACCCGATGAGCACGGAGACCGCCCGGCGCGCCGCCATCCCCGGCACGATGAGCCTCGCGATCGAGATTGGGCGCATCATCGGGGACACGCGCCTCGACCAGGCGGTGCGGCTCTCGGGCCTCCTCGCCCGCATGCGCGGCGTGCGCCTGTTCGAGGGCAAGGTTGAGGACGTCCTCCGGCGCACGAGCGGCGGCTTCGCCCGCGGCACCGCGACGCTGGCCGGCTCCGGGCCGGATCAGGGGGCAGCCCTGGCGATCGAGTTCCAGAACGAGAACCTTGTCGCCCTGTCGGACGGGCGACCGCTCGCGATGGTGCCGGACCTGATCAGCATCCTCGACCAGGAGACGCTGCGTCCGATCACCACCGAGGGCCTCTCATACGGCCAGCGCGTGGTCGTCGTCGCGACCCCCTGCCAGGGCGTGTGGCGCACGCCGCGCGGCCTCGAGCTGGCCGGTCCACGCTACTTCGGCTACGACTTCGACTACGCGCCGCTCAAAGGGGGCGACGGCGGGTGACCTACCGCCTTGGCATCGACGTCGGGGGCACGAACACGGACGCGGTCATCCTGTCGCCGGCGGCAGAGATCGTCGCCAAGGTGAAGAGGCCGGTCACCGAGGACGTGGTCACGTCCATCCGCACGGCGGTCCGCGACGTCGTGGCGGCGGCGGGCGTTCCGGGCTCGCGGATCCGTCGCGCCATGCTCGGCACGACCCAGGTGACGAACGCGATCATCGAGCGTCGGCGCCTCAACCGGGTCGGCATCGTGCGCATCGGCGCGCCGGCGACGCTGGCGATCCCGCCCCTGACCAGTTGGCCGGAGGACCTCCGGCAGGCGGTGGAGGAGGCGTCGGTAATCGTCCGGGGCGGCTTCGAGTTCGACGGACGCACCCTCGCACCGCTCGACCTCGATGCCGTCCTCCGCTTCGTCTCGGCGGTGCGGCCGCGCATCTCGGCCCTCGCCGTGTCCTCGGTCTTCTCGCCCGTCAACGCCGAGCACGAGGAGCGGGTGCGCGACAGCGTGGGCCGCGAGTTCCCCGACCTCCCCGTATCCCTCTCGAGCGAGATCGGCTCGATCGGCCTCCTCGAGCGGGAGAACGCGACCGTCCTGAACGCCGCCGTCACGGACGTCGCGCAGCGCGCCGCCGCCGCCTTCCGGGACGCCGTCGGGCAGGCGGGCCTCGGGCCCGAGCTGTTCCTCACGCAGAACGACGGGACGCTCATGACGCTCGACTACGCCATGCGCTATCCGATCCTCACCGTCGCGTGCGGCCCGACCAACTCGATGCGCGGCGCGGGCTACCTGTCACGCGTCACGGACGCCGTGGTGATCGACGTGGGCGGCACCTCGACCGACCTCGGCGTGATCCGAGGCGGCTTCCCGCGCGAGTCGGCTCTTGCCGTCGAGGTCGGCGGCGTGCGCACCAACTTCCGCATGCCGGACCTCATCTCGCTCGGCCTGGGCGGCGGCTCGCTCGTCACGGGCGAGGGCGAGGGCGTGCGGGTGGGTCCGCGCAGCCTGGGCTTTCGTCTGGTGCGCGAGGGGCGCTCGTTCGGCGGCCCGACGCTGACGCTCACCGACGTGGCGAACGCGCTCGGGCGCGCCCGCATCGGCACGACGCCGCCTGGCGTCTCGCCCGACCTGGCGCGCGCCGCCTATGCGCGCGCGGTCCGGATGGTCGAGGAGGGCATCGATCGCATCAAGACCAGCGCCCAGGACGTGCCGCTCGTCGCGGTCGGCGGCGGCAGCGCCCTCCTGCCGGACCGCCTGACCGGCATCTCGGGCGTCCTCCGGCCGGAGAACTACGATGTCGCGAACGCCATCGGTGCAGCGATCGCCCAGGTGTCCGGCCGGGTCGACCGCGTGTACGCCCTTGAGGGCCGCCGACGCGAGGACGTCCTGGAGGAGGCGCGGTCCCTCGCCCTGGCGGAGGCGGTGCGGGCCGGCGCGGACCCCGGCGGCCTCGAGGTCGTCCAGGTCGAGGAGATCCCACTCGCCTACCTGCCCGGCAACGCCACGCGCGTGCGAGTGGTCGCGGCCGGGCCGCTGGGCGCGGCGCGCCTTCCGGCCGACCGTGTCTAGGTGCCGGCTGGCGGGGCCGGCGGCGCGGGCACGGTGCGCAGGTGCGCGAGCGAGCCGTAGAGCGCGACGATGCG
>JAKASY010000477.1 GCA_021817625.1 Bacillota bacterium
GGAGGTGGAAGAAGTGGCGCTCGGCGCTGTGCACCACAGCGCCGATGTTGCACATCCGCCCGTCCCAGACGTGGCGCAAAGCCGCGTACCCGTACGTTCGTCGCTCCATGGCCGCTCCCCCCTTCAGCCTACTCGGTCGCGCCAAATTGGCGACTTGCTAAGGTTACGGGAGTTGCCGCTTTCTGTCAAGCGAGGGTGCGCGCCGCGCGGCCGGTTCGGCCTCCCTCCCGCCCCTGGGCCTCCACCGCCAGCGCCGCGTGCCGGTAGCAGGGCCTGGCGCTTCGCCTAAGCCCGTCGGCGCTCACCGCGTAGCGCGAGTGGCCCGGACCCCTGCGCAGGCGCGAGGCGGGCAGGATCCCCTGTCGAATGTCGCGGTACACCATGTCATACGAAATGCCGGCGGCGTCGGCGATGTCCACGAGGCTCCACGGCCCCGCCCCTTCGAGCGGTCGGATCTCCACGGCGATCGCTCCCCTCCGAGCCATGCGGCTCTCTCTGGGGTCAGCGTAGGCACGCCGTGTGACGCAACTGTGCCAGGCAGGTTACGGTTTTGTGAAGGAATTTGGCGAATCGGCCAAGCCGCGCCAGGCATGCGGCAGCCCCGGCCCGGCGGCGCGGCGCCGGCCTGCCTCAGCCGATCTCGGCGATCTCGGGATGGGCGAAGTCGGAGAAGTGGTGGAAGACCGCCCATCCCAGGTCGGCGGCGCTGCCGTCGTGCACGGTGCCGAGGCGGAGGATGCCGCCCTCGGCCCCCAGGCGCTCCAGAAGCGCGGGCCGGTCCGCGCCTTCGCGCCCGGCCGCCGTCCACTGCGCGACCTGCGCCTCCAGGCGGGCGATATCCTCCGGCGGCACGTCGGCCAGCCGTCGGAGGAGGTCGCCGTGACCCATCACCATGAGCCGGAAGAAGCCGCTGTCGGGATCGTGCACGATCACGCCGATGTTGCGCTCGGCGCCGCGCCACACGTGGCGTACCGGTGCGTAGCGGTACCGCCTCCGAGCCATGGCCATCGCCTCCCCGCGGAAACCACCAACCACTGTATGCCCCTAGGGTTGGCTGTCAACGCGCCGCGTGCTCAGCCGTCTCCGCCCTGCCCGCCGCGCCGCGGACCTGGCCGCTGCCCGTGAGCACGTACTTGGTCGTCGTCAGGCCCTCGAGCCCCACCGGGCCCCGCACGTGGAGCTTCTGGGTGCTGATCCCCACCTCGGCCCCGAGGCCCCATTCGTAGCCGTCCGTGAAGCGCGTCGAGGCGTTCACGTAGACGGCGGCCGCGTCCACGCCGACGGCGAAGCGCTCGCTCGCCGTCACCGAGTCGGTGACGACCGCCTCGGAGTGGCGGGTGCCGTAGCGGCCGATGTGGGCGATCGCGCCCTCGACCCCATCCACCACCCGCATCGCCGCCACGAGGTCGAGGTATTCCGTCTCGTAGTCGCTCTCGTCGGCGGCCTCGGCCGGGACCCCCGCGGCCAGGAGCAGGCGCCTGCTCTCCGGGCAGGCGCGCAGGCGCACGCCCCAGCGGGCCAGGGCCCGGCCCAGGGCCGGCACCATCGCCGGCGCGCACGCACGGTCCACGAGGAAGGTCTCGGCCGCGTTGCACACCGCCGGATTGTCGACCTTGGCGTCCACGGCGACGGCCAGGGCGATCGCCGGATCGGCCGCGCCGTCCACGTAGACGTGGCAGTTGCCCACCCCGGTCTCGATCACCGGTGCGCGGCTCTCCCGCCGCACGCGCTCGATCAGTCCGGCGCCGCCGCGGGGCACGACGAGGTCGAAGCGCTCGCTCGCCATCATGGCCGCGAAGGCCGCCCGCTCGTCGTCATCTGTCACGACGGCGAGGGCGGCGGCGGGCAGGCCGGCGCGCTCGAGGGCGGCGGCGAGGAGCTCCGCGAGCACGCCCTGGCTGCGGGCGGCCTCGCGCCCGCCGCGCAGGACGGCGGCGTTGCCCGCCTTGAGGACGATGGACGCGACCTCGGTGGTCACGTCGGGGCGGGCCTCGTAGACCACACCGATCAGGCCCAGCGGCACGCGCCGCGCCTCCAGGCGCAGGCCGCTCGGCAGAACGCGCGACGGCCCGCCCATGGCGAGCGGGTCCGGCAGGGCGGCCACCGCTCGCGCCCGGGCAGCCATGGCCTCGACCCGCGCGCGGTCGACGCGCAGCCGCCCGAGCAGGGCGGGCGCCAAGCCTTCGCCCTCAGCGCGCGCGACGTCGGCTGCGTTGGCCTCGAGGAAGCGGTCGGCCGTCCCGACGAGAAGGCCCGCCAGCTCCAGCAGCACGGACGCCCGCTGCGCCGCCGAGGCCGCAGCGACCGCAGTGGCCGCCTGGGCCGCCGCCTCGATTGCGGCGCGCGCCCGCGCGCCCGCGTCAGTCGGCGCCATAGGCCAGCGCCTCTCTCGCCGCCGCGCCGCGTGCGAGCGCGAAGGGACGCCAGCGTGCGCCCGCCTCGATCGTCGTGCCGACCGCGTGGCCGGCCGCCGCCCGCGTCAGGACCGAGGGCGTGCGCCCGTGCGCGATGGTCGCCCGCACGCCACCGCGCGCCGCCTTGAGGGCGGCCCGCGCCTTGCTCGCCATGCCGCCGCGACCGTGGGGGCCCGCGGCGGCGGTCGCCATCGCCGGCACGAGTCGGGCCAGGTCGTCCATGGATATGCGCCGGATCGGCCGTGCCGCCGGGTCGAGGCGTGGGTCGGCCGTGCAGATCCCGTCCTGGTCGGTGAGGAGGACGAGGAGGTCGGCCTCGAGGTGAACGGCCAGGGAGGCGGCCATCGCGTCGTTGTCCGAGACCGGCGTGCGCCCCGCGTCGATCGCGTCGTTGCCGTTCAGGACCGGCACGGCGCCGGCGCGCCACAGCGCGTCGACCACGGTGGCCGCGCCGCCGCCGGGCTCGAGGTCGCGGTCGTCGACCAGCACCTGCGCCGCCACGACGCCGCATGCAGCGAAGGCACCGCGCCAGCGCTCGAATACGAGCGGCTGCCCAAGCGCGGCCGCCGCCTGTGCGTCGAGCGCGGCGCCGTACGCCTCGCGACCGGCGTGCACCGCGCCGGACGAGAACAGGGCCACGCTGTGACCCCCCGCCGCCAGGCCCGCGATCTGGCCCGCGATCTCGGCCACCGGCGCGCCGCCCGCGTGCACGGTCGAGGTGCCGACCTTGACGACCATGCGCATGGGCGATCCTCCCGAACCAGCGATTCTTGCATGTTATTGTATGTTTATTCCGCTGTCAACTTATTGTCGTCCCACGCGGCCGCCGGAAGATCG
>JAKASY010000478.1 GCA_021817625.1 Bacillota bacterium
GCAGGCCGAGGCGATGGCCCGGGCCGGCGCTGGCACGGTCGAGCCCCAGGCCGCGGGCATGCCCTGACGTCCAGAAGGTCAACGGACCGTACCGCAGCCAGAGCTCAGGCCCCGACGGCCGGCCCTGGCGGGACGGGCCGGACTCCGGGAGCGACTGCGTCGATGCGTGGCCAGACCGGCGAAGTCGAGTCGTGCCAGGACTCCCGTACGATGCGGCGCCAGCCGGAAAGCCGCCATTGTCACCTGGTGACCCTCTACCGAGCGGTCATGGTTTGAGGGGCTCGTACGGCCACCACCAGCGAGGTGGCGAACACGGAGTCCCCGGCACGCACCTCGCTCGCCACCACCACCTTCTTGGCGCCGATCTCCACGATGCGGCCATGCACGCGAAGTAGGACGCCGAGCGGCGTTGGCTTCAGGTAGTCGACCTTCAGCGAGGCGGTGACACAGCGCGGCACCGGCGCACCGTCCCCCGGCTCGTGCCCTTCTTGACGGTAGAGCGCCAGGGCCGCCGAGCCCGTGCTGTGGCAGTCGACGAGAGACGCCAAGAGCCCGCCGTAGACAAACCCAGGAATGGCCGTGTGCTCGGGCTCGGGCTTGAATTCGGTCAGCGTCTGTTCGGCATTCCAGCGGGTTGCGAAGTGGTGACCCGCGGCGTTCAGCCGACCGCATCCATAGCACCACGCGAAGTCGTCGGAGTAGTACTGCTGGATGGTCTGGAGCGCTTCGTCGTGTGCCATGCGCGTCGCTCATCCTTTCGCCGCCTACGAGGTCCACCTTACCAGACGCTCCGCCGCCGCCCACGAGCGCGTTCGAAGTGGCAGGCAAGATCGCTGGGTACTACACGCTGTCACCGGTTGCGGTGGACCGCGATGATGAACTGCGGGCGAGAGGTGAGCCACTGGTCGTCGAACCGGGCCCGGCGGGAGCTGGAAGGGATGCCTTACACTGATTTCCAGTTGGCGGGAGGTCCCAAAGAAGGAGTGGGGAGACGTTGCAGGACGAATCCCCCCCCGCCCGGCGCCGGTGCGTCGTTGCCTCGGCGCCTGTCATAGTACCGATCTCGTTTCCACGCCAGGCGCACAGTCTTCGCACGGGCCGGGTCGACGCCGTTGTCGCCACGGCTGACTCGTTGGAAACGACCGATGCCGCCGTTCTGAACATCGGCCGCTGGACGCGCACGGTCAGGCAAGCGGATGGACTCGCCATGATCGTGCGCGGCGTTGCCGATATCGAAGAAGCCAAGGCTGCGGGGGCCACCAGCATCATCCTGCAGTCTCAGGGAAGCGAGCGCCTCAGAGGGCCCCTGGATCCCGCGGCGCTACCGGGACACACACTTGGCGGGTAGCGCCAGAGCCACGCCAGCCGGCAGCGCGCCCGAGAGGAACACGTTGCCACCGTTCGAAGGTGCGCCAGACTGCATCACGAAGCCCGGCGTCGCTAGGCTCGACACCATCGTCGCGTTGGGCCGCGTCTTGAAGCGAAGCATGCCACCTAGCGAGAACACGGCGACGGCCGGGCTACCGCTGCCCCCGCGCTGCACAAGGGCGATGAGTCCCCACGGCCCTGCCAGCGCCGGGTACACGGCGTAGCCTGGCAGCCGCATCTCGCCCAGGCGCTGGCCTGTGGCCAAGGCAAGGCGCCACGCCGGCACGTCCAGCATCGGCTCCGCATCGCCCGCCACGTACGCCGCTCTGCCGTACGCGACCACGTCGTAGCCGAGGCCCTGTCCCACGGGCCCCCTCACGCGCCAGGCCACGCGGGCGCGCGCACCCAGACGCACGCTGATGATGGGGTTCATGGTCGCCGGGTTGACGCCGTAGAACAGGATCTGGTCGACCGCCACAACCTGCACCCCGGCGCGGGCGAACGGCAGCGCCACGCTGTAGTGACGGATGGAGGAGCCCGCGATCTCGTCCACGACGTAGTCGGTGTCCCAGTGTCCGCTCGGCGCGGCCAAGGCGTTCGCCTGCGCCACCAGGTAGACGCGCCCGCCGTAAGGGATGGCCATCACCTCATGCGGCAGCCACGAGGTCGGCATCGCCCAGCGCCTCAGGAGCTTGCCGGACGGGCCCAACACCATGACCGTGCCAACCGCCGTACTGTCCATCGGTGCCAAGGTGCTGCCGACGAGGACCATCGTGTTGGCGGTGGCGACGAGCTGGTAGGTGTCGAGGTTGGGCACGGTTGTCGTCGTGACCGCATGCGTTTGCAGGTTGACCGTCAACAAGCTTGTGGTCTCGGACTGCGCGCTGAGAGCCACGAGATCCGTCCGGGTCGCCGCCCATCCTTCCAGGGCGTAGTGCGGCAGCGCGTACTGCCACACAAGCCGGCCCTCACGGTCGAGCTCCTCGATCGCTCCCGACGTCAGCGTGGGGGCGAAGTACATGTCGCCATTCGGCGCCACCACCGGGGGCCGACCGTAGCCATCGAACACAAGTGCGGCCTCAGTGGGCGTCAGCGGCGACGATGCCCGCGACACTTCACACACCGCCGCCGCCGGGCGTGGACGCGCCAGCGCGACTGGAGGTCCGCTCGCGACCAGGATCGGGGTGATCAGCGCCGCCACGGCTGCGAGGACACGAACGCGACCGAGCACGCCGAGCCCTCCCCTGCCATGTGCTGTAGGGCGTTTCGCGCGCGCTCGCCCCGGTGCGGGGGTGTCGCTGGGCCTCGGGTCGGCGACCGCGTACCGCCGCCCACGACTGACCGCCGGCACCCACCCGCGCGCCCCAGCGTGCTTCGAGCTCCGTGTCACACTCGCGGCCAAGCAAGGGTCGATGCCGCCGCTTGTCCAGCGCGCTAGGCACGCGAAGGCGTACGCACGGGGTGCACCAACCACCCGGAAACGGCCATGCGCGTGCCAAGGAGGAAGCGCCGTGCAAGACGACCTCGCGCCTCCGGACGCGGTTGGGCAGGCCGACGTCGTGCGGCGCCGAGGGGTCCGCCCTCCCCCGGCTGTCCGAAGGCTGCCGCCGTGCCAAGGGTCTCCTAGGCGCCCGCGACGTTGCGGTTTGGTTGCTCGTTCACCCGCAGCGTGAAGACGTCGGGGCGCGCGTAGTGGCCCGTGACGTCGAAGTCGAAGCGCGCCTCCTCCAGCCGCTCCAGGTCGAGGTCGGCGACCAGGATGCCCTCCTCATGGTAGAGGGGTCCCGCAAGGTACTGACCGAGTGGGTCCAGGATGGCGCTGCCGCCGCGGCAAAGCTCCTCCGGCTCCCCCGCGAGGTCCCCGTAGCAGGCGAGATCGCCCG